>JAFYFO010000185.1 GCA_017543725.1 Eubacterium sp. | reverse complement strand
TTTGTCAATATCGTCATTCAATGCCGGATATTCGCCTTCTTTGACTGTACAAAGCAGAAGGACATAAACTGTTAGATACAATACTCCCATGAGAACAAACATGTATTTTGTATTTTCCACCGATGCCTTCAAAAGGAAGAAATTGAATCCCGCCGTGATCGCGGAACTGCAAACAGTAGCAACTGCGGTATAGCGTCCGATAAACTCTTTCGGGATAACATCAGCGACCAGATAATAAACTACAGACCCGGGAAAAAGAAAGACGATCTGAAATACCAGCATCAAAACTGCCAAAACCCACAATTCAGCGTTGATATTGCCGAATGCAGGTATGATCTTGGTGATAAAAGCCGTTATTTCATGATAAAAAGCAATCATGACCAATAACAAAGCCAACACCGGAGCAGTAAAAATTAAATAAGGCATTCTTCGCCCGATACGGGTTCGTGTCTTATCACTTATTGTGCTTATCAGTGGACAAAGGACAAATGCAATCGCATTCGGCAATGTTGCCAAAATCAATGAGATCTGTTTCGCATCCGCACCGGCATTGTCCAATAAAATCGGCTTTACATTCGGTAACAGATTATAACACACCAATCCCAGGGTTTGAGTTGCAAGCAGCATCATAAACCCGACCAGAAGCAATTGGTAGATATTATATTTCAAATTTCTGATTGTAAAAGTTTTATTCATGATCTTTACCCTTTGACCAATTCGGCGCAAAGATTTTTGCCCATTGTCAAAACAAAAATTTGATCGGAAAATGACTCTTTTCTGCCGTCAGAGTAATTGATTTGACACTTTTCCGGGAACCACGGATTTTCAAATTTAATCTTGCCTCCGACTTCTGCATGAACAGAAACTTTTATAACTTGATCAGCATCTTTTTCCGCACTGATCAAAAATGCGCCTTCGGCTCTTAAATTTTTGAATGAAGCCTTTTGCTTTTTCGGAATACCCTTGAAGAGCTTTACCGTCCGGTTGCTGCTTATCATTAACATATCAGTTAATGCTCCGACAATTCCGAGCGACTCAGTATATCCGCCGTGGAAATAGTGCGTCGCCACTGAATATGCCCTCAATAAGCAGTTTGGCAGTTCCCAGCGTTTCAAGAAGACCATCAGCTCAGAATACCATTCTTCTTTCTTCCATAAATCATTTCTCAGATAGATTGAGAATTTATAGGGCATCTGTCCGAAATACCAATCATGGTACCGGTTTCCGACTGTCAGAAAATCAGGTTTTTCACCCTTTTGCGGAACTTCGCCGTCAAAAGCAGTAAATTCCGGATCATTTCCCGCTTTGAACATAAATTCAACTTGCGGTATTTTTTGACTTATCGCAAGCCACTTTTGCGCCGGTTCTGCATCAACACCGAGAATTTCAGCCGCTTCAGCCGCCACATAAAGGGCAAAAGCTCCGTGCGTAAGCACTTGCATTTGATCCGTTGCCCCGTTTCTGCTGAACTCCTTTTCGCCGGAATTCGACGGATAGGCATGATAAAAACCATCTTCGCCTTCGGTAAAGAAGTTTTCATAAAAAATTGCAACTTTTTTCAGGAATGGATACCCGATGTGAGCCAAAAACTCCTTATCACAACTTAACCGGTAACGACGGTAAAAATACGCGGCGACCCAGCCGGTCATATA
>JAFYFO010000184.1 GCA_017543725.1 Eubacterium sp. | reverse complement strand
GTCTTGGAATAAAGAACATTAAGGAAACAGCCGAAAAGTATAATGGTGAACTAAAAAATGAATACAAAAACGGTGTATTCACATCTGTGGCAATGCTGACAAATAATTAATATTTAATCAAAAACAACAGGGAATGTTTCTATATATTAGTACCTTTAAAGCGCAAATATGTCACACTTTTTTGAAAAAATTTATTCTTCTCTTAAATAATACCAATAAAACAACAAAAATTTCAATCTTTTTAACGAAACGCAGAAAAAATATGACTAAACGCAAAAAAACCGCCGAAGAACTTCAGCGGTTTGAATGTTTTTATTGTTAAATTGAAACCTCGTGAGCAATATCATAAAGGCTTCTATCAATTGACTTTGTCATCTGCAGAGCCTCAAAAATATCATAATCAAGAATCTGCTCTTTCTGGCATGCAACAACACGGTTTCCGATATCCTGCATAAGAAGTTTAACAGCATAATAGCCCATCTGGGTTGCCTTGATTCTGTCTTTAGCGGTTGGACATCCTCCACGCTGGGTGTGACCGAGGATTGTTGCTCTTGATTCAACGCCTGTTTTTGCTTCAATTTCTTTTGCAAGTTGCTGAACATCAACGCAAGCGCCTTCTGCGGCAATAAGAATGAAATGCTTCTTATCAGCCTTCATTGTTCTCTGCATTCTTTCAATAACATGCTTTTGGATGTCAACGGGAACTTCGGGAATAAGAATTGCCGTTGCGCCGCAGGCAATGCCTGAATTAAGCGCAAGATATCCTGCGTGCCTTCCCATAACTTCGATAACAGAGCATCTGTCGTGGGATTCGGTTGTGTCGCGGATTCTGTCAACAAGTTCCATAATGGTGTTGAGGCAGGTATCGTAGCCGATTGTGTAGTCGCAGCAAGCGATATCGTTATCAATTGTTCCGGGAATACCAACGCAGGGAATTCCTCTTTCGCTGAGGTCTCTTGCGCCTCTGAAAGAGCCGTCGCCTCCGATAACAACAACGCCTTCAATGCCGTATTCCTTGCAGGTGTCTATTGCTTTTTGCATTCCCTCTTCAGTTCTGAACTCGGGACAGCGCGCGGAATAAAGAATTGTTCCGCCTCTGTTTATGATATCGGAAACAGACCTTAAATTCATTGGAATAAAATCGCCGTTGATAAGACCGCTGTAGCCTCTGACAACGCCGAAAACTTCAAGTCCGTTTTCGCATCCCGTTCTTACTACCGCGCGGATTGCCGCATTCATTCCGGGTGCGTCGCCGCCGCTTGTTAAAACTGCTATTCTTTTCATATTTCTACCTCCGCAGAGTGATAATTCATATTATAAAAGTTATATTTTACAAAACTGCAATCAACATAATAATTAATTTTACCAAAATTGTCAAGCCCTGTCAGAAAATAACCGCCACATTTTCTTCGCCGAGAAGGCGTTTGAGTTCTTCGGTCATTGTCTGATTTATCTCAACAAAATCGCTTCTGCTTTGAAGGCGGTATTTCTTTTCATCCTCAAAGAAGAAGTAAAGAGGCATATCCCCTTCAAATATTGAAGTTATGATTTTCGCCTTTCTGATTCGCTCATCGTTTTGAGAAGTGAATTTCAAAAACAGTCCCCTGTGTTTTGATTTTTCGGGTTTGGCGTTTTCAGTTTTCTGAGTTTTTGCAGGCGAAGTTTCTGGAATTGAATTTGGCTTATAAACCGCGTTAACAAGTATTTTTGCGCCCTTTTCCTCTTCAACGGAAAGAGTTCCCGCAACGGCGATAACATTGCCCTCGCTTATCATTGAGGCATATTTCATAAATATCTTCGGAAACAAAACCGCCTCAACTGTTCCGTATAAATCCTCAAGGGTTACAAACGCCATATTCGCCTTATTTGCTCTTGTTTGCTTAACGGTTATATGGCTGATTATTCCGCAGAGAGTTATATTGCTTTTATCTTTATAATCGCCCTGAGCGCTTTCCGCCTGAGCAAGGTCGAAAGTTTTGGCGCAGTGCGCTTTTTCAATATAACTTTCGTATTTATCCATAGGATGCCCCGAAAGATAAAGCCCCGTCATTTCCTTTTCCATCTGAAGAAGTTCCGCTTTTGAAAACTCCTTGACATCGGGCAGTTCAAAATTCAATGCGAAATCATCGCTGATATCAAAAAGTCCAACCTGGCCGTACATTGTTTTTCTATGCTGTTCTTCAAGATTTGTTACAAGAACGGGAAGCCCCTGGAGCATACTTTTTCTGTTTGCGCCGAAGCAATCCATAGCGCCGCACCTTATCAGCGATTCGGCGGCTCTACGATTGAAATGAGTTCCCTGCATTCTTGAGCAGAAATCAGATAAATCGCTGAATTTTCCGTTTTCGCGCTCTTTGATTATTTCTTCAATAAATTCTCCGCCGAGGTTTTTAATTCCGAGAAGTCCGTAGTTTATTATTTTTCCGTTTGCGGTGAATCCCTTCATTGAATTATTTATATCGGGCGGTGCAAGGCGCAAGCCGAGCCTTTTACATTCGGCAATATATCTTGCAACTTTATCGGGCGAACCGAGAACCGAAGTTAAAAGCGCCGCCATAAAATCCGCAGGATAATAGCATTTGAGATACGCGCACTGATACGCAACAAGCGCATAGCAGGCGGCGTGGGATTTATTGAAGGCGTACGAAGCAAAATCAGTCATTTTTTCAAATATGGAATTTGCC
>JAFYFO010000183.1 GCA_017543725.1 Eubacterium sp. | reverse complement strand
TTAGCCAGTGCGCCGAGATATGCCGTTCCGATTGCCTTGCCCTTGCTCTTTTCGCCGACATAGTATTGAAGAATTGTCAGCGTGACTTCGCAGGGAAGCCCGTAGTATTGATGGGCGTTGATAAGAACGCTCTCCTCGGAGGTGCTGAGCGTTTTTCCCTTAACTTCCTGAGCGGTCTGAAGCATATCGCGGAGTTCGGGGTTGTCCCTGAGCGCCGCAACAATTTCCGGCGGCGTTAAAGTCGGGGCGGGAAGAATTTCAAGTTCTTTCTTTTTCGGCTTTTTCTCTTCCTTTTCAGGCGCTTTTTCTTCGGCTTTAACGGCTTTGGGCGCCGCCTCTTTCAAATCGCTTTGCAAAACGCCCTCGTCAATCCAGAATTCAAGAAAATCATCAGCGTCGCTTTCGGTGCAGCCGAGGATTTTTGCAACAAGCCTGCTGTCTGCGTTTCCGCCGTTTGATAAAATGATAAGAAGCGCTTTGAGTTGATATTCGCTTGCAAGTTTTATGTAGTTTTTTGCAATAAGTGAGGGAACGGAAAACATTCCGCCGTCCCAGATTCCGCCGAAGGGCAATATCTTATAAATCATTTTGCGCTCCTTTCATTTTTATTTTGAACTACCCTACTATAATATCAAAAATCGGGTATATTGTAAATATAGTCTATATTGTGTAGCACATTGTCGCTATACACAAGAGAAAAAAGAAACCTAATAAAACTCGATTTTTCGCTTGACAAAAACCCCAGTGTTGGTTATAATACTTCTTGCAAAGAAATGCGGATTTAGCTCATCCGGTAGAGCGCCACCTTGCCAAGGTGGAGGTAGCGAGTTCGAGCCTCGTAATCCGCTCCAAATAATAAAGGATACCCTTGTGGTATCCTTTATTATTTGCTGAGAGGAAAGAGGCGAGAAACGAAGACCGATATAATCGGAGCGAAGCGACCCGATATTATTAATTATTAATTTTTAAGTCTTCAGTCTTCAGTCTTAAATCTCTATTCCCATTTCCTCAATCTTATCCCTGACCTTCAGCCAATCGGCAAAAGCAAGTTCTTTATTGTTTGGATTTCTTAAAATTGCGGCGGGGTGGAAAGTTCCCATCATTAAAACTCCGCCTTTTTCAATAAATTCGCCGTGCTGCTGAGTAACTCTGAAATCGGGGGAAATGAGCCTTTGAGCCGAAATTCTTCCAACGCATATTATGATTTTCGGCTTGATTATCTTAAATTGCTCCCTGAGCCACTTAATGCACTCATCCTGCTCCTCGGGTTTCGGGTCGCGGTTTTGTGGCGGACGGCATTTAACCATATTTGCGATATAAACATTTTTGTTTCTTGAAAGGTCGATGCTTTCAAGGAATTTATCAAGCAGTTTTCCGCTTCTGCCAACAAAGGGCTCGCCCTGCAAATCCTCGTTTTCGCCCGGACCTTCGCCGATAAGCATAATATCGGCATTCTTGTTTCCGACTCCGAAAACAAGATTTGTTCTTCCTTCGCATAAAGCGCATTTTTTGCAATCTTTGCACTGCGTTTCAAGTTCATCAAGTGTCATACACTAATCACCTCATCACCTCATCAGTCACTTCGTGACAACTTCACCTCTTCAATTCACCTCATCCGTCGGCTTACGCCGCCACCTTCCCCTCAAGGGGAAGGCTTAAAAGGTTTAATAAATATATTTGATTATACCAAAATAATGGTTGAAAAACAATCAAAAGTGTTATAAAATAGCAACGGAAAATAAAAGTTTAAAACTTTTGGAGGTTTATATTATGAAAAATGAAGTTTTAGTTGAAATTTCCGCCCGCCATGTTCATGTTTCACAGGCAGACCTTGAAACACTTTTCGGAAAGGGCTATGAATTAACCGTTAAGAAAATGCTTTCTCAGCCGGGTCAGTTCGCTTGTGAAGAGAGAGTTCGCGTTGTCGGAACAAAGGGCGAATTCCCCGCAGTTTCAATTTTAGGTCCTGTAAGACCTGCAACTCAGGTTGAACTTTCCTTAACAGACGCGCGCTCAATCGGCGTTGTTGCTCCCGTAAGAGAATCGGGCGATATCAAGGGCAGCGGAAGCTGCAAACTTGTTGGTCCCGCAGGTGAGGTTGAACTGACAGAGGGCGTTATGGCTGCTAAAAGACATATCCACGCAACAACAAAAGACGCTGAGGAAATGGGTCTTGAAAACGGCGAAATCGTTTCCGTTGAAATTCCCACCGCTAACGACAGAAATTTAACTTTCGGCGATGTTGTTGTTCGTGTTTCGGATAGTTATGCCCTTGCAATGCACATTGATACTGATGAAGCAAACGCAGCAGGAATGAAGCCTAATACCATTGGTATCATAAAGAAATAAGCCGCTTTCCCAAAAGCGCATAACCGCGCCGAATAATAATTATTATCTTCGGTTCGTATCATTTTAAATCATTAATAAACAAAAGAAAAATCCCGAGGACATCGAATCCTCGGGATTTTTGGCTCTTTCCGTTTTTTGCTCGGGGGCGGTACCTTTGTACAGCTCCCGCTCGCAAGAAAACGAAATTCTGCATCTTTTTTGAAAGCTCCTCCCAACAAAAGCCGCTTCCCCAAAAGCGCATAACCGCGCCGAATAATAATTATTATCTTCGGTTCGTATCATTTAATATTTGTTAAAAAGCAAAACAAGCAATCCGTTTTGGATTGCTTGTTTTTTTAAAGATTTTCTGCACTGAAAGTGTTATATCCTTCGTAATTATAACTTGCATCAACGCCTTTCATATAAACCAAGCGATTGTTAACATCATCTGTCAGGGCGTTTTTTAAAAGGATCTTGATTTCAATATCTTTTATGGGACTTCTTTCCATTGCAAGCAAATAATCTTCTTTGTCAACCTTGCTCCAGTCAACAACCATATGAATTTCTTTTTTCAGTATGCAATCAAGCCAGATTCTTGTGCTTCTTCCGTTGCCCTCTCTGAAAGGATGGGCAATGTTCA
>JAFYFO010000182.1 GCA_017543725.1 Eubacterium sp. | reverse complement strand
TCATAATTAAAGATTTTGCCGGGAAACAGGTTGTACATCGTTTCATACGGGAACCAGACATATATCAGCGCAATAAGCGTTGTCGGAATTCCCATTGAAATCAGATAGGGTCGGTATTTTCCGCCTTTTCCTCGGGTGTTGTCAACCATATTTGCCCTGATTGCCGTCAGCGGAATGTTTAGCAGGGTTGCAATGAGATAGATGATATAGGAGTGTTTCGGTCCGACTCCGATTGCATTGCTGACAATGATATTGGTTGTGCTGACAATAAGCGTTGAGCCGAGTTGAATGATGAAATATGCGCCAATTCCGCCGAAAGCATAGGAAATAACTTCTTTGAAAGGCATATATTTGCCAATCGGAGGCTCTTTCCAATAATACCGAACATTATCGGAAAGCGTTTTTGCTTTTTGCTTAATACCGTTATCTGCCATAAATTTCTCCCCTTTAAACAAAATCTTAATACTATTCTATCACATTTCCTTTCTATATTCAACGAATATTTAACTTGCTTTGGCTATGCTGATTGTTCTTTTCTTGTTTCATTTTCACGCGTGCTTGCCAGAAGTGCGATTTTATAAGCGCAGGCAATGCAGGGGATGGGATTGAAAACAGGAAGAGTGTCGGCAAAAGTTATAAGATTTTCATATTCTGCAAAGTGTTCTTTTGCGCTCTCGCTTGTTATTATAATGATTTTGGCGCCGCTGTTTTTTATTTTTTTCAAATCCGATTTGAAATGGCGCGCATTTTCGCCGTCATAAAACAGCGCTAATAGCGCAGAGTTTTCAAGCAGGTTTTGCGGATATTCAGTTAATTCATCGAGAGAAACGGCAGAGGCGTTTTTATTTGCCTTTTCGCGCAGGAATTTTGCCGTTTCATCCGAAAAAGAATCGCCGCCGCAAACGAAAATATTTTCGCTCTCACGAATGAGCAAAGCGGCGCTTTCTCCGTTTGAATTATTTCCCGCAATCGAGGAGAGAATTCCGGGAAGCATTTCAGCCATTTTCAAACTGACTCCGAGATAGAGGGGTGAAACGGTTTGAATTTTTCTGCCGATATAAATTGAAAAGAGGATCAGGGCAAGATAGTTTGAAACACATTCAAAAACGCTAAGTTCAAGCGATTTGCGCTCTGCAGGAACAAAAACGGGAAAATCACTCTCCCTTGACAGCGCCGAAAACGGATTATTGGTCAGCGCAAGAATTTTCGCGCGGTGCTGTTTTGCTTTTCGGCAGCATTGCAGTATTTTTCTTTCTTCGCCGTTTTTTGAAATCGCGACTACCAGAGTTCCTTTATCAAGCGGAGAATATGATGAAAGAAATTCGCCGGGCGCTTTGCAAACGCTTGTCAGGGCAAAATAGGTTTCAAAAAGGCTGACTGCACAGCGCGCTGTGCTTATTGAGCCGTTGCTTCCGATAACAATGATTTTGTTTATTCTTTCCGAATATCTGTTGCTGAATTTAAGATAATCAAATTTCATTTCGCCGTTTTCAACAAAATTCGCAAGAGTTCTTTTAACTGCAATCGGAAGATTATAAAGTTCTTTTTCAGGTGGTATTTCGCTTAAAATCAATCTTTGGGCAGGAACGCTCATAAAGGTCTTTTTTATTTTTTTCTGCCTTGAATCAAAGAAAGAAATTTTATCTTTTGAAAGGCGCGCGTATTCGTTTTCGCCGAGAAGCGCATATTTTTCGCAAAAGCCCGTCAGCGCTGAAAGTTCGCTTGAAACAAAGCATCCGTATTTTGAAAATCCGATTATCAGTTTTTTCAGTCCGCCCCTGCAGTAGATTGCTTCTTCTTTCAGGGATATGAATGCAATATTGATATCGCCCCTTATAAGTTCTGAAACTTTCTGCAATAATTCAGAACCTTTTTTATTGCCGTTGACGCTAAGAAGCGCCAGAATCAAATCTTCATTTGAGGCAACGGGGAAGGGGGCTTGAATTTGTGAAACAAGGGCATCAAAATTTTCAATTTCACCGTCTGAGCAAACGGCAAAAAGGTCGCTGAAAGATGGCGGCGCAAAAACGCTTGAGGCTTTATATCGCAAATCCTCGCAGCACTGCGCCAGACCTGCCGTCGCAGGAATATCCGATTTCGATATTTTTGAAGCAAGTTCGCTCGCTCCTCCCTTAGTTTTAACGGCGGTGAACTTTTCTTCTTCCTTTAAAACAATTCCCGAGGATTCGCATTTTCCGCTCAACTGGTTTAATCCCGAAATAATGATATCTTTTGCGTTTCCTTTTCCGATAAATCCAAATATGTTTCCCATTTTCTCAATTCCTTTCCGATTTTGCAATGATAATGCTCATATCATCAGTCTTTTTTCCCTGCATTATTTCTTCTGCCTCTTTTATTATCAAATCCGCTCTTTCCTGCGGCGGCAGGCTTTCGCTTTCAAGAAGCGCTTTTTCAAGCCATTCTTCTCCGAGTTCGCAAAGTCCGTCGCTGAGCAAAACAACGGATTCACCGGGCTTCAAAACGGCGTTTTTCTTTGCAAATTCAACTCCTCGAAGTATTCCCGCAGGCATTGAGGAAAGTTCGCATTTAAGAACTTTTCCGCTTTTCAAAACATAACTCAAAGGCGCTCCCGCCTTATAGAATTCGCATTTTCCCGTGAACATATCAATGCTTGCAATGTCGAGCGTTGCAAGGCTTTCATCGTTGCTTTTAACAAAAAGTGCACTGTTAACAACTTTCAGCGCAGTATCGAAGCCGAAACCCGCGTTTATGAGTTTTGAAATAAGCCCCGCTCCCATTGCTCCGTCGAGCGCCGCGCGCGAGCCCTTGCCCATTCCGTCGCTGATAATAAGAATACATCTGCCCTTGCAGTTGTTTATGATTTTAACCGTGTCGCCGCAGAGTTTTCCCTCGGCGGTGTGCTGAGCAAAGCCGAAACTGATTTTATAATTCGGCTTTTCAAAAAAAGAAATCATTTTTTCGTTTTTGAGATTGGTTAATATTCCTTTTTCAAAATATCTTGAACAGATTTTGCCTATTTCCTCCTCCAAATCGGGAAAATCTGCGGTGTTTTCGGAATTGTCTAAAAGAATTTCAACCCTCATTCTTGAATATTTATCCCGGACGGCTGAAATGCTTTCGGGAAAAATTCCGTGTTCAAAAAGAAGGTTTCTTATCTTCTTTGAAATTTCCGAGTCAAAGGTTTCAGCCTCGTCAAATTCAAAAGCCAGATCTTCAAGCATTCCCGATATGGAATAAAACTGGTCGGAGGCAACGCTCCTTATCTGATTTGTTTTTTCAAGAATTATCTCGCGCCTGAGATATTCTTCTTCGCTTATACTGCTCCGCTTTGCCTCGTTTTCGTTTCGTGTTATTTCGTCGATTTTCTCTCTGACAGCGTCAACGCTTTCGCTGATTGCCGCCATTGCGCTTGAAGCAAAACGCAGTTTTAAAACAAGGCTCTGGCGAAGGGAGGAATCGTCGCTTTCGCCGTTTTGTCTTAAATCCTCAATTTTTCTGTTGAGTTTCGACGGAAAAAGAAGAAAAATCAAATCGCCTGCCAGCGCTTCTTCAAAAAACGGAAATGCGTTTGTGCTTTCGGAAGCAATGCAGAAAAACGAAACGGCGCAAATGAAAACAACGCCCGATGAAAACGCCGAAAATTCAAAGAATAATGCGGCTAAAAGATATGCAAGCGCAAGCGCGCCGAGCATAAAGAGTTCGCCGCCCTTAGAAAGAGAAACCGAAAAGCCAGCCGCAATCGCCGCAATCATTCCGAGTTTAAGATTATAAAGCCTTAAAGTTAAAAGAACTGCCGCAATCGCGATTATTTTCGCAGGGCTGATGTTTTCAATTCTGAAATATGAAAGGCTCAGAAGAAGCAGTGAAAGAGATATTATTATGCAGGTCTGGTCGTAAACGGGCAGAGCGGGCAGGCGAACTCTTTTATAGTTTGAATTAATGCTTTTATAGAAGAAAAACGCCCCTGCAAAGCATAAAAGCGCCTCCGCAAAAGAAACTATGTATTGATTGAAAGCGCATTGAAGTTTTATGTTAACGGTGAAACTGCAAACGAAAACCGAGAAAAACGAGGCAGCCGCCGGAAAGAAGGGGCGGGAGTTTAAATCAAAGGCATTTGCCGCAATTGCACCTATTAAAGCAAGGACCGCCGAGGCGAGATAACGCGCAAAACCGATATCAATTCCGCCGATGAGGTATCCGAGAACACTGCCGAGAAAAGAAAAAATAATATTTTTGTTTTTCGAAACGGCAATGAGCGAAACGCCGAAGGGTTGAACGCCCGTAACGGTTTTTCCCGCGCTGAAACAAAATGCGAGCGCAAAATAAATTGCCCCCTCGAAAAAAGTTTTCGCCGTTTTGCTTTGAAAAGCCTTATTTTTTTGCATTTTTCTTTCTTTAACTTCCATTTTATCATCCGTTCACTTTGATAATCTTTTCAACTTTTTATATGATATATAATAATCCGTGCGAAAAATGTCTAAATGGGATTTTGTTTTAATATGTTGCACTAAATGTTTTTCAGTGATATAATAGTTAAACAAAATTGCCATAGAATTCTTTTTGAAAGGCAGGAACTTTTATGAGTGTTTTAGATAAAATCAAGGATGACATTAATAAGGTTGCAGGAACAATTAATAATATGGCAACCCACAGCTTCACAAAAGAGGAGCAGGAAACAAAGTCTGAAATAATAGACGAAAAAATAACCGCCCTTTCAAGGCAGGCGGCTGCCGAGGGAGCAGTGCTTCTTAAAAATGACGGAACGCTTCCGCTTGCAAAGGGAAGCCGTCTTTCCGTTTTTTCAAGACTTCAGAAGGATTGGTTCTACGTTGGCTACGGCTCGGGCGGAGCAGTTAAATGCCGGAACAATGTAAGTCTTCTTGAAGCGCTCAGAAATTGCGATGAGCTTGAAATAAACGAGGAGCTCGTTTCCCGGTATGAAACCTTCATCGAAAAGAATCCGATACCAACCGAATTCGTGTGGGGCAACTGGCGCGTTTCTCACAATGATATCGTTTTAAAAAGCGAAATCGTTGAAAAAGCAAAAATGCAAAGCGACGCCGCTATATATATAATAGGAAGGGGCGCAGGCGAGGATAAGGACTGCACTCTTGAAAAGGGAAGCTATTATCTCTACGATTGGGAGCTTGAAAACCTCAAAACGATAACAAGCGTTTTTGATAAGGTTATCGTGCTTTTAAATGTCGGTATGATTATGGATATGTCGTGGGCTGAAAACTTCGGCGATAAAATCAGCGCAATTCTCTGCGTATGGCAGGGAGGTATGGAAAGCGGAAACGCTGTTTGCGATTTGCTCACGGGAAAGGTTAATCCCTGCGGAAAACTCAGCGACACAATTGCAAAGAGTTATTATGATTATCCCTCCTCAGCCAATTTCGGAAACAAAATCTTTAATAATTATGAAGAGGATATCTTTGTTGGTTACAGATATTTTGAAACCTTTGATAAAAACAGCGTTATTTATCCCTTCGGTTTCGGGCTGAGTTACACTGATTTTGAATTTGAGTGCAGCGCCGCTCAGGCTGTTGAAAACGGCTTTTCGTTTAAAATCAAGGTGACTAATGTCGGCAAACTCAGCGGTAAAGAGGTTGTTCAGTTATACCTTCAAAAGCCCGTCGGCAGGCTTGGAAATCCTGCAAGAGAACTTGCGGCTTTTGGCAAGACAAAAGTTCTTGCGCCGAAAGAAAGCGAAGAGATTGAACTCTTTGTTGATTTTTATCAACTTTGTTCGTATGATGACTGCGGCTCAACAAACCACGCAGGCTGTTATGTTGTTGAAAAGGGCGATTATAAATTCCACCTCGGCAAAAACGTCAGGGACACAGAAGAGATTTTCAACTACTATCAGGAAGAAAATTTTGTTTATTCACAGCATAAGCAGGCTTCTGCGCCCCAGGAACATTTTGATGTTTACCACGCTGAAACAGTTGACGGAAAAACCGTTTTGAAAAAGAAACCCGTTGCCAAACAGAAATTTGATATGGCAACAAGAATTCTTAATAATATGCCAAAGGATATTCCCCAGGTCGGCGATGTCGGATACAAACTTGCCGATGTTAAAGAGGGAAAGATAACGCTTGAAGAATTTACGGCTCAGCTCAGCCTTGATGAGCTTGAAGCAATTTCAAGGGGCGATTACACTGTGGACAGTCCTCTCGGTGCAGCAGGCAACACAGGCGTTTGTGCAGGCGTTTTGCAGTCTCTCAGGGATAAGGGCGTTCCTCCGATTGTAACTTCGGACGGTCCTTCGGGTCTCAGCCTTAAGGCAAACTGCTCGCTTATTCCGATTGGTCTGCTTCTTGCAAGCAGTTATAATACCGGGCTTATTGAAGAGCTATGCACCGAGCTTGCAAAGGAGATGAAGAGCAGGGGAGCGGATATTCTTTTAGCCCCGGGGCTCAATATTCACAGAAATCCGCTTTGCGGAAGAAATTTTGAATATTTCAGCGAGGACCCGTATATCAGCGGTAAGATGGCTGCGGCATACGTTAAGGGAATTCAGAGTGGAGGACTTTCTGCCTGCCCGAAGCATTTTGCCTGCAACAATCAGGAGTTCAAAAGAACGAAGAATGATTCGCGTCTTTCCGAAAGGGCGCTCAGAGAGATATATCTCAAAGGCTTTGAAATCTGTGTCAAGGAAGCGCATCCGAAGAATATTATGACCTCATATAATAAGATAAACGGAGTATGGGGACATTATAATTATGATTTATGTACAACTATTCTCAGAAACGAATGGGGATATAAGGGCAATGTTATGACCGACTGGTGGATGCAAAAATCAAAGTCACCGGAATTCCCGATTATCCGCGACCAGGCGTATCGTGTTCGCGCTCAGGTTGACCTCTTTATGCCGGGCGCACCGTATATGGACCCGAAGCTGAGAACACCTGAAATGAAGTTCAAGCCCGACGGAACGCTTCTTGCCTCCTTTGGCAAGCCCGACGGAATAACTCTCGGCGAGATGCAGAGAACGGCGATGAATGTTCTTAAAATGGCAATGGATATAAAACTTTAAAAAGGCATAAAAAAACAACCGCATCAAGCGGTTGTTTTTTATGCTTTATAACATTTCTTTCATACGGGCTTTTTCTTCATCTTCACAGTAAAGCATATCAATATACTTAATAGTGCTCTGCATTGAAATGCTCTTTGAAATTTCGAGCGATTTTTTGCAATAATCCTCTGAATTACCGTGGAGAAGGCTCAGAGCAAGACGAACATAAAATGCGCATCTTAAATCATTTTCTTCCCAGGCGCCCATTGTGCCGTTCTTTTTTGCAAGTTTAAGTGCCGCTTCAAATCCCGAGGAATCAACTTCAAAGAGTTTTTCATAGAAGTTAACATTCTTGCTCCTTGAACGGCTCGCAACGCCGGTGCAGATTCTGTAGCCCCCTTTTATTTCCCTGATGAAAACGAATTTTCCTTTGTACGCTCCGTATCTGAACCAGGTGTTGCAATCCTCGGAAACGGATTCGCAGGGGAAGGGCTCCGCAACAGCAAGCGAAGTTCTGACTGCCGTGCAGGAGGTTAAGTTTGTGTACTTCTTCTTTGAAGCGATATTGACGAAAGCGTTTTCACCCTCAACAATATCAATTTTGTGACCGTCGATTATTTCCCTGACAGCCATATTGATTTTTTCTTCGGGAACGGTTTTTCCGTTTTCGTCGATAACATCAAAACTTGTGTAAACAACATTTGCGCTTTCATCTTCAAACGCCTTTCTGACGAGTTCAAGCCTTCTCGGGTTTGAAATATCATCCGAATCGTTGAAGAGAATAAAGGGCGCGCCGAGTTCGTTTGCAAGTTTTATTCCTTTGTTTCTTGCCATTCCCGCTCCGCAGTTTTTATCCGAATAGATAACTCTGATTTTATCTTTCAAATCGGTTTTAATTTCATCTATGGTATCATAAACCTTTTTATCTTCGGAAACATCGTCAACCATAATCAGAATCCAGTTTTTGTCTGTTTGATTTTTGATTGATTCAACTGCCTCTTTGAAATGGCGCAGTTCCATATCGGAACCGCTGAGTTTAACCGGCATAATAAATGCCGCAGTGTTTTTCATAGCCTTTTCCTCGAAACATTTTGTTTTTTTAATCGTCTATTTCCGACGAACTTGTTGCAACTCTGAAGTGCTCGTGACAGCGAGCACATTCAAATTCTTTTGCGCTTTGGCCGCTGTCGAGAACAATGTCTTTTCCTTTG
The DNA here is from genome assembly GCA_017543725.1 of Eubacterium sp. Lineage (GTDB taxonomy): Bacteria > Bacillota > Clostridia > Oscillospirales > Acutalibacteraceae > Eubacterium_R. The sequence goes on along the minus strand of JAFYFO010000182.1, from coordinate 1,638 downwards.
TCAAAAGAGTGACCCAGAGGCTGAATTGCTTCGGTTTTTGAATCCGTATAGGACTCGCCTTCGTATTCAGCGCCTGCAGTGTAGGTTTTAACGCCTTCTTTATTACAGGTCGGCTCCTGAACACTGACGCTGATTTCAGCGGGGGTTTCAAAAATAACGAATCTTTCGCTGTTGTAAAGAATCAGATGCACCTCGGTGAAATCTTCGTTCCATTCCCATTCAACGGAAGCAACCTGCGGTAATTCGGTTTCCTCGTCGGGTATGGTCGGAACGGGCTTATCCGTTTCCTGAACAACCGAGGAGGGTGTTGGAAGGGGACTTGCCTGCGCCTGCTGTTTCATCATTGCCTGATAGGTTGAAACAATGATGGTTGAGCCTGCGATAATGCAGATAACCTGCTGAAACATCCTGCGGCGCTTCATTGCGCTTCCCGCTGTGCGAAGAGCAGAGCCGATTACCGCTCCGCCTGCTGCTGCGCCGTATTGATTCTTAGAATCGTCATCGGAAGTTAAATCCTTATATTCGGGATAGTGATGATATTCCTTAACATTACGGCATGCGTATTCCTCAGCACTTTTATATCTGACCTTTTTATATTCTCTGTTGAATTCGTCGTATGAAAATTGTTGACCGCCTGAAAAGACATTGCGCGATGGTCTTGCGCCGTATTCTTTTGCTCTCATGGCGTTGCCTCCAATCTGTTACTCTTCAAGACCGGACGCGCCGAGTTGAACATTATTGTCGTCAAAAACAGTTTTAACTTCGTGGTAAAGAGCACGCTCAACATCATATTTATCAGCCTCGTTGCATCCTGCGATGAAGAGAAGCATCTGAACGCCCTTCTTTGTGATTTCGCAAAGTCCGAGATAAATCGGCTCTGCCTGCATTTTATCGCATCTGCTCTTAACAGCAGACGGGTCGAAATGCTCTTTGATAACTTCTTCAACATGCTCGAGTGATTCCTGAGGAGCGATGGGGAAGGTTAAAGCAGCGCAGGACATACGGTCTGTTAAGTTAACAACCGAACCGATGGAGGAGTTGCGCATTGTGAGAATATCGCCGCCGATATCGGCAAATTTTGTTGAGCGGATGCCGATTGAAACAACCGTTCCGCGGAAACCGTCGATAACAACAATATCGTTAACATCAAAGATTTGCTCGGCAATGATGAAAATTCCTGCAACTATATCCTCAATCAGCGAGGTAACGCCGAGACCGAGAATCAAACTGAGAATTCCGAGACCTGCAAGAAGTTCTGTTGTGTTAACTCCGAGAGCGCTCAGAACGAGGAAAACAAGAACTAAAATTGCAACATATTTAACTGTGTTGCCGAGCAGTTCAATAACTGCAACGCCAATTTTCTTTGTTATCTTCTTGTTGTTGACCATTTTGCCGATTATGAAACGAAGAATGTAACTAACCGTTAAAGTCAAAATGCAAAGACTGATAACGCGGATTAACTGGTTTGGATTCTTAGCCCCTGAAAACGGGTCGAGGCTCTGAAGAAACCAGCCTTCTTTTTCCATAAAGAATCTGCCGAAAATGAGAAGAACGAAATATGCAACGGCGATTATGCCTGCAATAACTCTGGAAACTATTGTTCCCGTGGAAACCTTTTCTTTTTCTTTTTCCTTTTTC
>JAFYFO010000181.1 GCA_017543725.1 Eubacterium sp. | reverse complement strand
AAACGAAGTGGGGCAGTTGCAGCAGCAAAGGCAATCTGAATTTCAATTGCCTGCTTATGCTGACTCCGCCCGAGGTGATTGACAGCGTTGTTGTTCACGAATTGTGCCACAGAAAAGAGATGAACCATTCAAAGCGTTTTTATGATGAGGTTTTGAGGGTTTATCCCGATTATAAGAAGTGGAACAAGTGGCTCAAAGATAACGGCTCTGCGATAATGAACAGAATGCTTGTTGATAAGTAAAGATTTATTTGTTATAATAACTATATCAGTCAGTTTTTCGGAAAAGGAAAGGAATAAACAGAATTGGAACGCACCTCAAAAGAACCGTAAACCTTTTGAGTGCATATTATTGGAGATGTTCAGATGAGTTTAGTATTTAATCATAGTGCTCTTACAAGCGGATGGAAAAGATACTATATAATGCATAAAAACAGGCGTGTCGCTTCTATAAGGGAAGACGGCACTTGTACTGTTTACTACAAATCCTTTCTCCCCTTCAATCTTTGGATAGAAGAAGGCAGAGATATGAATACACGCCTGAACAATCTGAATAACTTTTACTACTGGTGTGCCTCCCGCGTTCTGACGCTGGACAGAAAATATGCTAAGGAAATCCTCAACGCGATTGGAGCAAAGCAAGCAACAACAGACCGCGACAGAGCATTAATCGCTATCTCATACAGAGCATTAAGTCTGACCGATGTGTATTGGATTGCCGTGCCAAATGAAAAGAAAACCTTTGAGGAAATCAGTCTTTACTCCCATTCCCTTTCCAATTCCTTTGCCGATGTTTCTCTTTGCGGTAAACAAATCACTGCACAAAACGAGGAACTTCTAAGCAATCAGGATGCGGCTGGTGATATTGCAACAAACGGCGTTGCTCCAAAGGCATGGATAAGAGATAACAATAAATTCTATCTAATGAAAGATGGCGACGAAAGAGATGTTGACGCTGAACTTTTAGCTTCAAAAATCGTTGATTGCTTTAATGTTTCTCATGTTTCCTACACGCAGGATAAATTCGATAACAGAAAAGTCAGCAAAAGCGAAATTATAACAAACGAAGATAAAAGCATCATATCAATGGAATACATTGATATCTACTGCGCTAATTATGATATGGACACAGAGCAGTTTGTTTTGAAAAAGGATGCATATTCATTCTATATGATGAACATCATAGACTATCTTATCGGTAATTCAGACAGGCATTGGGGCAACTGGGGATTTTTAGTGGATAACAAAACAAACAAAGTTTTAACACTTCACCCGTTAATGGATTTCAATAAAGCGTTTACTAACTACCGTACGCTTGACGGTGGAAAATGCCAAACAATTCGCAAAAGCATTACACAAAAAGATGCTGCTATTCAGGCAGTAAAAAAGATTGGATTAAATCAAATCTCCGAAGTAAAAAAAGAGTGGTTCCAAAGCGATAACGATTATTGTATGTTTGAAAAACGCCTTGAAATATTAAAGAATGCTGAGCGAGAATGAGCGTTTGGAATTCATAATTATTCAATATGTAAAAAATGACTATCCCATATTCTGAGATAGTCATTTTTGTTTTGGTGTTTTATCTTAACTGAGGGATAACTGCGCTTGAAATTCCGAAGAAAACAAGCAGTGAAACCGCGTCAACGATAGTTGTTATAAAGGGTGAACTCATAACCGCCGGGTCGAAGCCGATTTTCTTAGCGAGCATCGGGAGCGAGCAGCCGATGAATTTTGCGAAAACAATTTCAACAACAAGCGTGAGGCAGATTGCAAGGTCGATTATCAGTGTTATTTCGTTATTCTGGAAAGCCATTCTGTCTATAAACCAGATTTTAAGGAAATTAACCGCTGCAAGAGTTAATCCGCAAACCAAGCCAACCCGAAGTTCCTTCCAGACAACTCTGAAATAATCCTTGAAGTTAACTTCGCCGAGGCTCATTGCGCGGATAACCGTAACGCTTGCCTGACCGCCGGAGTTTCCTCCCGTGTCCATAAGCATTGGAATGAACGCCGTTAAAATTGTCAGCGCGGCGAGTTTATCTTCAAAGGCGGTTATGATTGAGCCTGTGAAAGTTGCGGAAACCATAAGCAGAAGAAGCCAGGGAAAACGGCTCTTCCAGGTTTCAAAAACCGAGGTTTTAAGATATGTTTTCTCCGTGGGAAGAATAGCGTTCATCTTCTGGATATCCTCGGTGTTTTCCTCCTGCATAACATCCATAGCGTCGTCGATGGTGATGATTCCGACAAGTCGCTCTTCCATATCAACAACGGGGAGTGCAAGGAAGTTATACTTGCTAAGTTGCTGAGCCGCAAGTTCCTGGTCGTCAAGGGTGTTGACATAGATAACATTTGTTTCCATAAATTCCTCGATAACATCCTCGGAATCGTGAAGAAGAAGTTCTTTAACGGTTGTAACTCCGAGAAGATGCCGGGATTCATCGGTAACATAACAGGTGTATATCGTTTCTTTATCAACGCCTGTTCTTCTTATCCGCTTGAAAGCGTCTTCAACGGTCATATTCTTCTTGAGGTCAACATATTCGGGGGTCATAAGAGAACCTGCCGAATGCTCGGGATATTTAAGAAGGGCGTTGATTGATTTTCTTGTTTCGGGGTCTGTATTTCTTAAAATACGCTTAACAAGAGTTGCGGGCATTTCCTCGATAACATCAACGGTATCGTCAAGATAAAGTTCATCAAGGACTTCACGAAGTTCGCTGTCCGAAATTCCGTGAATAAGAGTTTCCTGAGTATCGGGGTCGAGTTCAACAAAAGTGTCTGCCGCGTCTTCCTTTGAAAGAAGTCTGAAAAGAAGAAGCCTCTGGTTTTCGGGACACTCCTCAAGAACAACGGCGATATCGGCAGGATTGAGTTCGCTGAAAACCGTTTTTATCTGCTGAAACTCCCTTTTCTGATAATGTTCGTTTATCGTTTCAACGAGTTCTTCAAGCATTTCATCCATTTCCATAAAAGTGCCCTCCTTTTTTCAAAATTGAGAAATAAACCTAACTTATGTCGATTATATAGTTTGTTATTCCTCTTTTTTCAAGCAGTGGCGCAAGCCTTTTTGCCCCTGCTCTTGTTGAAATATAATAGGTTTTGTTTTTATCAAGTTTATCAAGTTTTTTAACTTCTTCTTTGAGTTTTGAATAAGTTATTTTGCCTGTTTCGGGGTCTTTCCCCGAAATTTCGGCATCTGTTTCCTCAATAAGTTTTATATCTGCTTCAACATCGCTGTAAAGTTTTTGCGAAAGGGATTTGAAGCCGTCCTGATAGTCTTTTGATATTTCCTCAGGCAAATCGGTGTTGCTGAGAAGAAAAACTTCAACTCCCATATCGGAAAGTTCAACAATAATATCCCTGATATAATTATAGGCGCTTTCGCTTTCGGGATTGAGATATGTGTTTTCATTTTCATCTTTATAAAGTTTTGATTTGCCTTTTGTTATCGCCGACTGAGGAAGATATTTCGGCGCAACATTATCTTTATAGCAGGAAATCCTTGCAATCGGAAGAATATCGTTTGCAAGCAGTTCTTTTATCGAAGGCTTCGGCTTTGAAGCGGGAGAACTGAGCGCCCTGAAAGTGTCAACAGAAGCAAGGGAAGAAACATAGCCGATTGTTCCGTCGCTTCTTTTTGCGTCGAAAGTTATGCTTGTAAAGCCGTTTGACTGGGTGTCTTTAATAACGGAGGAGAGCATAACAGAAGAATCAAGGCTGATGCTTTCAACTTTGAGCGAAGAAAAGCGAAGATTTATGCTGCTCATATTTGTTGCGGCGTTCTGCGAAGCGGCTTTCGGGTTATAGTTTCCCTCTTTTTGCGCCATATAAACATCCATTCCCGTGTAGCCCGCCGAGATGAGAACAAGGCAAATCAGGGCAATGAGAGCGTTTTTGAGAATTTTTTGCTTTTTCGCTTTCTTTTTCGCAACATTTTGCGGACTTTTGGGGCGTTTTGAATCAAATTTATCGGAAGAGTTTGAGTTTTCGATATATTTATCGGCAAAAGCAATTTTTCGTCCGGTTTCTTCTTCGGTCCACTTCTGATTTCGTTTTTTATTGTTATAAAATCTTTTTCTCTTTTTCATATTTTGGCGTTTTCTCTGAGTTTGTTTATCATTTCATTCGGCTCATCACATCTGAAAACCGCAGAACCCGCAACAAAAACATTCGCTCCTGCTTTTGCGGCAATCTTTATGGTTTCTTCGTTTATTCCGCCGTCAACCTCAATATCAATATCCTTATTTATTTCCCTGATTTTTTCAATCTTCGGCATAACGCTTTCCATAAAACTCTGGCCGCCGAATCCCGGCTCAACCGTCATAACAAGAACCATTGAAAGTTTGTCAAGAAAAGGAATAACGGCGTCAATTTCGGTTTTGGGCTTAACGGCAAGCGCAGCCTTTTTGCCGAGGGAAAGAATCTTTTCAATAGTTTTTTGGGTATCGCTGCTGCTTTCGGTGTGGAAACAGATAATATCCGCTCCCGCAGCGGCAAAATCCTCAACATAATCAATCGGATTGCTTATCATAAGATGAACATCAAAAGGAATATCGCAAACCCTTTTCAGCGCTTTGATAACGGGCGCGCCGATTGTTATATTGGGAACAAAATGCCCGTCCATAACATCAATATGAATCAAATCGGAGTTGCATATTCTTTTCAGTTCGGTTTCAAGATTTGCATAGTCGCTTGCAAGAATTGAAGGTGAAATTTTGATATTCATAGACTGCTCCAAATTAAAATTATGATAAAATATTATACTATCAGATAATCAATAAATCAAGGTTAACATATAAAAAAACAAGTTGCTTTTATATATAAAATAAAAAATGCTTGACAAATTTAATTTATAATATATAATAGGCAATGTAAGAATATAAACCAAAGTGAGGTGGAGCAAGCGCTCCGCTTCTTTTTGTTAAAGGCGGTGAGTTGATGGCAAAACCAAACACAACTAAAAAAGTTGAGGAAATTATTGCTCCCCTTGCAAAGGAACTCGGGCTTGAAATCTGGGATATCCGTTTTGCAAAAGAGGGAAGCGATTGGTATCTCAGGATTTTCATTGATAAAGAGGGCGGCGTCAGCATTGACGACTGCGTTGATTTAACCCACGCAATAACAAAGCCCCTTGATGATGAAGACCCGATTCCCCAGAGTTACACTCTTGAGGTTTCATCGCCCGGTGTTGAAAGAGAACTGATTAGAAAAGAGCATTTTGAAAGATATATCGGCTCGGCGGTTTTTCTCAGAACCATAAGGGCGATAGACGGTGTTCGCGATTTCAAAGGCGTTCTTGATGCGTTTGAAGATAATAAAATAAAAGTTATCCTGCAAGACGGAAATGAACTTCTTCTTGATAAAAAAGACGCGGTTTATGTTAAACTTGATGACTTTGATATAAATGATTTTGTTTAAGAAAGGTAAAAGGTGATTGGAAAAATGAGTAAAGAATTTTTTGAAGCAGTAAAAATGATTGAGGCTGAAAAAGGTATTTCCGCAGAATATCTTTATCAGAAAATATCGGACGCTATTATTGTTGCGGCAAAGCGCAATTATAACGGAAAAGATATCGTTCACTGCGAAATAGACCCCGAAAAGCAGAAAATTAAAGTTTTTATCAGAAAAAATGTTGTTGAGGAAATCGAAGACCCCGATACCGATTTAACTCTTGAGCAGGCTCAACTCATCCGCAAGTCTGCAAAAGTCGGAAAAACGATTGATATTCCTCTTAAAACAAAGGATTTCGGAAGAATTGTTGTTCAGACCGCAAAGCATGTTATCCGCCAGGGTATCAAAGAGGCTGAAAGAGGTCAGATGCTTCAGGAATTCCAGAGCAAGAATCAGGAACTTCTTTCCGCAAAAGTTTTGCGCGTTGACCCGACAACGGGAAATGTAACTCTTGAAATCGGCAAAAACGAAGCAATGCTTCCCAAAACAGAGCAGGTTCCCGGTGAAGAACTCCGCGAAGGCGATATAACAAAGATTTTTGTTGTCGGCATCAAAGAGGGCGAAAAAAGACCGAGAATTATGATTTCAAGAACTCATCCCGGTCTTGTCCGCAGACTTTTTGAAAGCGAAGTTCCCGAAATTTTCGACGGAACAATCGAGATTAAAGGCGTTGCCCGTGAGGCAGGTTCAAGAACCAAGATTGCGGTTTATTCAAAGGATGAAGATGTTGACCCAATCGGCGCTTGTATTGGTCCGAGAGGTCAGAGAGTTTCAAATATTGTTGACGCTTTAGGCGGCGAAAAAATTGATATTGTTAAATACAGCGAAGACCCGTCGGCATTTGTTTCCGAAGCGCTTGCGCCTTCGGATGTTGTTGAGGTTGAAATCCTTGACGAAGCCGCTAAATCCTGCAGAGCAACAGTTCCCGACGACAAACTTTCTCTTGCAATCGGAAACAAGGGTCAGAATGTTCGCCTTGCGGCAAAATTAACAGGCTGGAAAATTGATATCAAGCCCGAATCGGGATTTTACGAGGGTTAATATATGAAGCCGAAAAAAATTCCTATGAGGATGTGCACGGGCTGCGGCGAAATGTTTGATAAAAGAACTCTTGTCCGTGTTGTTAAATCAAAGGAAGGCGAAATAAGCCTTGATTTAACAGGCAAGAAAGCGGGCAGGGGGGCATATGTTTGCAAAAACGCCGAATGTCTTAAAAAAGCGAGAAAGAAAAAGGCTTTTGAAAGGGCGTTTGATATGCCGATAGACGCCGAAGTCTATGAAAAAATGGAAGAAGAAATAAGTTATGCAGAATAAAAAATATTTATCGCTTCTCGGTATGGCTCGCAGAGCGGGAAAACTTTCAATGGGCCACGATATGGCGCTGAAAGCCGTTAAAGAGAAAAAGGCAAAAATTCTTATTCTTGCAAGCGATGTTTCAAAGCGCCTTGCAGAAGAATTTGAAAGAGCCTGCTCGGGCGCGGATATCCCTGTTTTATGCATTGATGAAACAATAAGCGATATTCACGGCGCTCTTGGATATAAAGCGGGAGTTATAACGGTTAACGATGAAAATTTTTCGCATAGAATAGAAGAACTAATCAATATTGAAAAAATCAATCAGGAGGTAGTTGCTCATGGTGATTAAAGTTAAGGTTTCCGATGTTGCAAAAGACTTCGGAAAACAAAATAAAGAAATAATTGAAACGCTTGCAAAATACTGCGAGGGCAAAAAAACCGCCAACACGGTTCTTGAGGAAAACGAACTCAATGTTTTGTTTGATAAAATAACCCAGGATAACGCTTTTGCAAATTTTGACGAATACTTTGCAAGCAAAAAGGCTGAAACAGACGATAAAAAGAAAGAAGCAAAGCCGAAGAAGGAAGCAAAGCCGAAAGAGGATTCAAAGAGCAAGAAGCATCAGAGTCAGGCGGCGATTCTTCAGATGGCTGAGCAGGCTGCAAAGCGCGCTGAAGAAAAAGCGAAGAAAAAGGCAACCCAGGCTCCCCAGGCAAGAACTAAAGGCGAGGCTCGCCGTATAGACACAAGAGCAAACACGGTTGACCTTGAAAAATACAATCAGAAATATGAGGATATTGCGCCTGCAAGCAATTATAACGATAATCAGAAAAAGCAGAAACTCAATCAGAAATCAAAGCAGTACAACAAAAAGAAACCTCATTCAAAGAAGAGAGAAACAGAGGCTCAGCGCCTTGCCCGTATTGCCGAGCAGAGAAAGAAACAGCAAATTAAAATATCTGTCGGCGATGAAATAACCGTTGGTGAACTTGCTTCGCTTCTCCGTATGACCGCAAACGAAGTTATCAAGGAACTTATGAAACTCGGTATGATGGTAACGGTTAACGAAGTTATCGACTACGATACAGCGGAAATCGTTGCAACGGAACTCGGCGCAAAGGTTGAAAAAGAAGTTGTTATCTCGATTGAAGAGCAGATTATCGAGGAAGAAGTTGAAAACGACGATAATGCTGTTCAGCGTCCGCCCGTTGTTTGCGTTATGGGCCATGTTGACCACGGTAAAACTTCAATCCTTGACGCTATAAGAAACACTTCAGTAACTTCAACAGAAGCAGGCGGAATAACTCAGGCTATCGGCGCTTATCAGGTTACTCTTGCCGATAATTCAAAAATAACCTTCCTTGATACTCCCGGTCACGCCGCATTCACTTCAATGCGTGCAAGGGCGCAATGGCAACGGATATCGCAGTTCTTGTTGTTGCAGCGGACGACGGAATTATGCCCCAGACAATCGAGGCTATAAACCACGCAAGAGCGGCAGGAGTTGAAATCATTGTTGCAATAAACAAAATGGATAAGGAAGGCGCAAATCCCGACAGAGTTATGCAGCAGTTAACCGAGCATGAACTCGTTCCCGAAGAATGGGGCGGAAATGTTATCTGCGTTCCCGTTTCCGCAAAAACAAAAATGGGAATTGATAAACTTCTTGAAACCATCAATCTTGTTGCGGAAATGAGCGAACTCAAAGCAAATCCCGACAGAAGTGCAAAAGGTGTTGTTATTGAAGCAAAACTCGATAAGGGCAGAGGTCCTATCGCAACCCTTCTTGTTCAGAACGGAACTCTTAAAGCGGGCGATATCATTATCGCAGGAACCGCAGTCGGTAAAGTTCGCGCTATGACGGATTACCAGGGCAAAAAGATAAACAGCGCAGGTCCTTCCGTTCCCGTTGAAATTATGGGACTTGACGCGGCTCCGATGAGCGGCGACCTTTTCAACGCCGTTTCCGATGAAAAACTTGCGCGCCGTCTTGTTGAACAGCGTAAGGAAGAGGCTAAGGAAGAAGAATTCAAGGCGTTCCAGAAAGTTACCCTTGACACCTTGTTTGATACTCTTCAGGACGGCGAAATGAAAGAACTCAATATAATTGTTAAAGCGGATGTTCAGGGCTCCGTTGAGGCGGTTAAGCAATCGCTTCTTAAAATCGAAAACGACGAAGTTCGCGTTAAGATTATCCACGGCGCAGTCGGAACAGTTAATGAAAGCGATGTTATGCTTGCAAACGCTTCAAACGCAATTATTGTTGGTTTCGCTGTTGATGTTGACCCGATTGCAAAGGATATTGCAGAGAGGGACGGCATTGAGATTAAAACATATAATATCATTTATGATGCTATTGAAGATATTGAAAACGCAATGCGCGGAATGAGAGCGCCGAAATACCGTGATGTTGACACGGGTGAGGCTGAAGTCCGCGAAGTTTATAAGATTTCTTCGGCAGGAACTATCGCAGGCTCAATCGTTACTTCGGGAACGATTAAGAGAAACTGCAAGGTTCGCATTATCCGCGGCGGAAAGCAGATTGCCGATGTTGAACTTGCAAACCTCAAGAGATTCAAAGATGAGGTTAAGGAAGTTTCATCGGGATATGAATGCGGTATTTCTCTCAAGGATTTCGACGATATTCAGCAGGGCGATATCTTTGAGGCGTATATAGTTGAAGAATATCGCGATTAACAATTACGAATTACGAGTTACGAATTACGAATTGAGGGTGGGCGATGCCCACGCCCGATTGTATTTCATAATTTGAGGTGATAATTTTGCCAGGTTACAGAATAGACAGAATAACAGAGGATATCAAAAGAGAACTTATTCATATTCTCAGAGAGGTTAAAGACCCGAGAGTGAGCGATATGATAAGCGTTGTTAAAGTTGATGTCAGCAATGATTTGAGTTATGCGAAGATTTATATCAGCGATATAGCGGGAATTGAAAAGGCAAAGGAATCCGTTAAAGGCTTAAAGGCTGCTTCGGGATTTATCAGAAAGCGCCTTTCTTCCTCGCTCCACCTGAGAAAAACTCCCGAACTTAAATTTATTGCAGACGATTCAATCGAAAAGGGGTTCGACCTTTTTGCAAAACTGAACTCACTTGATATACCCGAGGAAACAGAAGATGAAAATTAATGTTAAACAATGTGCAGATATGTTGAAAGAGCAGGATAATATCCTTGTTCTTTGCCATGCTCATCCAGACGGAGACACTCTCGGCTCGGGCTTTGCCCTTTGCAGCGCGCTTCTCAGGCTCGGCAAAAAAGCAAGAATACTTTGCGCGGATGAAATCCCTTCAAAACATTTTGAGATTTTCGAAAAGCCCGAAACGGTTGACTTTGAAGAGGAATTTGTTGTCAGCGTTGATGTTGCAACGCCGAATCTTCTCGGCGATATATGCGAAAAATATGAAAAGCGCATTGATTTGTGCATAGACCATCATAATTCAAATTCGCAGTATGCAAAATATCTTTTGCTCGACGGAAATGCCGCTGCGGCTTGCGAAACCGTTCTTGAAGTTATAAAGGCGCTCGGCGTTTCGATTGATAAAGCGATTGCCGATTATCTCTTCACGGGAATAACAACCGATACGGGCTGTTTCAAATATGCAAGCACAACCGAAAAAACATTCAGGGCGGCTGCCGAACTTGTTGAATGCGGTGCGGATAACGGAAAAATCAACCGCGTTATGTTTGAAACAAAAACAAAGGCTTATGCCGCTATGGAGCGCCTTGCGATTGATTCAATGCAGTTTTTCTGTCAAGACAGGGTTTGCGTTATAAGCGTAACTCAGGAAATGTATGAAAAAACAGGCGCAACCGAGCAGGATACGGAAGCAATTCCGCCGCTCACAAGGCAGGTTGAGGGCGTTGAAATCGGGCTTACAATCAAGGAAAAGTCAAACGGCGAATGTAAATGCTCGATAAGAACATATGAAAGCGTTGACGCGGCAAAACTTGCGGCGCTTTTCGGCGGCGGCGGACATAAGCAGGCTGCGGCTTGCAGATTTGAATGTTCTGTTGAAGAAGCAAAGAAACAACTTATCGCAAGATGCGAAGAACTCCTTAAATAAGCGATTATGAACGGAATTATATGCATTGATAAAGATGAGGATATAACCTCCTTTGGCGTTGTTGCGAAAGTTCGCGGAATTCTCGGCGAAAAAAAGGCAGGTCACACAGGAACTCTCGACCCGATGGCGACGGGGGTTTTGCCTGTTATGCTCGGCGGGGCAACAAAGTTCCTTGACTATCTGCCAAGCAGCGATAAGGGCTACCGCGCAACTTTTCTTCTCGGAAAAACAACCGATACTCTTGATATAACCGGAAAGGTTTTGCAGGAAAGGGAAGTTTGCGCAAGCGAAAAAGATGTTTTGAAAGTTCTCGGTGAATTTATCGGCGTTCAGTTTCAGTATCCGCCGATGTTCAGCGCGAAAACCGTTGACGGACAGCGCCTCTATGATTTGGCAAGGCAGGGAATTGAAATAGAGCGAAAGCCCTGCGAAATTGAAATAAAAAAACTTGATTTGATAAATTGCAAGGGCAATGAATACACAATTGATGTTGTTTGCTCGAAAGGAACATATATCCGCTCGCTTATCGGCGATATCGGCGAAAAACTCGGCTGCGGCGCAGTTATGACTGCGCTGAGAAGAACTCTCGCCTGCGGATTTGAATTAAAAGACTGCATATCGCTTGCCGAACTTCAGGAGAGAAAAAACAAAAGCGAAGGTTTTAACGGCCTTGTTTTCAATCTTGAAAGGGTTTTTGAAGATTATCATAGGGTTTCGGTTTCCGAGGCGCAAACAAAGCGCTTTTCAAACGGCGGAGCGCTTGATATCAAAAGAGTTAAAAATCCTCCCGAAGCAGGCGGAATATGCGCGGTTTATTCCTTTGACAACAGATTTTTAGGTCTTGCAAAAAACGAAAACGAAGAACTCAGGGTTCTTCGTTTGCTTATAAACAGGTAGAATAATGAAAACAAAGAGAAAAGCAATAGCGCTCGGCGATTTCGACGGTATGCACCTCGCGCACAAAACGGTTGCAACAGGCGCTGAAAATGTTGTTATCTACTGCGTTAATAACAGATTTTCGCTTCTTCAGAAAAGTATTTTTGAAAGGCGCTATAAAAATGCGGTTTTTGCCGATTTTGAAAGCCTTAAAAATATGAGCGGCGAAGATTTTATTCAAAATATTCTGATAGACGAACTCGGCGCGCAGATGATTTTATGCGGGTTTAATTTTCGTTTCGGGAAAAATGCGCTCTGGAGCGCGCTTGATTTAAGAAAGTATCTTGAAGAAAAAGATATCTGGGTCAGAATTCTTGAGCATCTTGATTACAAGGGCGAGCCAATCAGTTCTTCAAGAATAAGAAAATGCGTCAGAGAGGGAAATATCGAAGACGCAAATAAAATGCTCGGATATAATTTCACTTTTGAAAGCGAAGTTATCGGCGGAGACAGAAGAGGAAGAACCATCGGTTTTCCAACGGTTAATCAAAAACTGCCTGAGGGTCTTGCTGTTCCGAAATTCGGAGTTTATGAAAGCCGCGCTTTTATCGGCGGCAGGGAATATAAAGCGCTGAGCAATATCGGAATCCGTCCGAGTTTCAGGCTTGATGAACCTATGAGCGAAAGCCATATTCTTGATTTTGATAAAGATGTTTACGGCAAAACTCTCAGAATCGAATTGCTCAGATACATCAGGGAAGAAAAGAAGTTTTCTTCCGTACGGGAATTAAAGGAACAGATTGAAAATGATAAAAGCAGTATTATTTGATTTTGATGAAACCCTGCAGGACAGAACTCTTGCTTTTGAAAATTATATGGAAACATTTCTCAACACTTTCAGACCCGAACTCAGCGAGGAAGAAAGAGAAGTTTGCAAAGAGGATATGAGAGTAACGGGCAAGGGGGGCTATGTTAATCGCGTTGATTGGTATAATCAACTGATTGATATGTGGAACTGGAAAGATGCTCCGCCCGCCGAAGAACTTGCCCACCACTATGATTATAAATTCGGCGACCATAACGTTGTTTT
>JAFYFO010000180.1 GCA_017543725.1 Eubacterium sp. | reverse complement strand
CTTTTAAAAACAGGCTTGACTAAACTTGAAGATGATGAAATAAACGCCCTTGAAAACTATGTTTTTATCTGGGGAATCAGCGGTTCAAAGTGGAAGCAGGAGTTCAATCTCAATCCGCGCGGATTTTCTCAGGATATGAGCGATAAAGATGTTCTTGCGCTTAAAAAACTTAATGAAAACAGGGAATATATCGCCGATATTGTTTCAAAATTTTCAAAGCGCTGCTCAGGCTCAACCGTTAAAGACTATTGCAAAGCGATATATTTTGCGCTTATTGATTTTTCTGCTGATAAAAAACTTAAGGAACTTGCAATCAGGCTTGAAGAAAACAATAAATCCTACCTTTCTCTTGAACAGGAAAGAATCTGGGATTTATTAATGGAAATACTTGATAAACTCGCCGCAGTCGGCAGCGGAGACAGAATCAGCGTTAAGGATTTCTATAAACTCTTCAATCTTATGATTTCAAATGAGGATTTGGGCGCTCTTCCCGAAGGGCTTGATAATGTTCAGATTGGCGCTGCAGACAGAATCAGATGCGATAATCCAAGAGCGATATTTATTGTCGGCGCAAACGAGGGCGATTTTCCGCAAAGCATAACTTCTTCGGGATTGCTCAGCGAGAGCGACAGAGACTCGCTTGTTAATTTTGATTTCAAACTCTTTTCATACGGCAAAGCCCAGAGCGCGCAGGAACTCTATGCCGCATATATGGCGCTCTCCTCCGCAAGCGAAAAACTTTTTGTTTCCTTCGTTTCAGGCGGAGAGAAAGACAGGGAATCCGTTATTGTCCGAGGAATTAAAGAGATGTTCCCGAATATTCAGTATGAGGAATGTCCGGAAGAGTTTTCTCTCAGCGATATTGCAAGCGATGAAAACGCTTTTGACCTGCTCGCTTCTCACTATACGGATAATAATGAATTTATTGAATCTTTAAAAGAATACTTTTCAACTAAAGATGAATATAAAGGCAGACTTCAGGCGGTTAAAAGGCTGAGCGACAATGATGAGCTCAGAATAAACGATAAAGATTTGGCGCTCAGACTATTTAATTATAATATGTATTTATCCGCATCAAGAATCGAGGATTACTATAACTGCGCCTTCAGATATTTCTGCAAATTCGGGCTCTCTGCAAGACCGCTGATGAAGGCTCAACTCGACCCGATGCAAACGGGAACAGCAATTCACTATGTTCTTGAAACAATAATCAAGGAAGTCGGAAGCAAGGCGCTCGCAAATCTTTCAAAGGAAGAAATAGTTGTTCTCGTTAATAAAGCGCTTGAAGAATACCTTAAAAATAATCTCGGCAATTCCGAGGCTTTCCCCGAACGCTTCAAATATCAGTTTCTGCGCCTTTCAAAAATGATTGTTTTTGTTGTTGAAAGGCTGTCGCTTGAATTTTCTCAAAGTGATTTTGAAGCAAAGGCTTTTGAATTGAAAATCGGAAGCACCAAAGAGGGCGACGAGGTTGATTCAAAGATTATAAGACTTGATGACGGCGGCTCGATAAGAATAAAAGGCGCAGTTGACAGGGTTGATACTTATGAAGAAAACGGCAAAAGGTATATCAGAGTTGTTGATTATAAATCGGGAACAAAGAATTTTGCCGTTTCGGATATCTTAAACGGTCTTAATCTTCAGATGTTTATTTATCTCTTCACTTTAAGCGCAAGCAAAACTGAATTTAGCGGAATATCAAGCGGTGTTTTATATATGCACTCCGCGCGAAGCATTTTCAGTATCGACAGAAACAGCAAAAGAGACGCTGAAAAGGCAGAAAACAATGAATTCAAAATGAAGGGCATTGTTTTAAACGACGAAGAAAATGAAATAATCAAGCATATGGAACACGATATGAAAGGAAAATTTGTTCCGGCGAAATATGTTAAGAAAAAAGGCGGAATAGACGGCAATATTGCAACGCTTGCCCAGATTGGCGCAATTTCAAAAAAGGTTGATATGATGATAAATCAGATGGGCGTTAATCTTCACAGCGGATTGATATCGCAAAATCCCGCAAACGGAAAAAACCATGATAAAACCTGCGATTTCTGCGATTATAAAGCGGTTTGCCAAAACAGAAAAGAAGTTGAAAAAAGAGAACTTACAGAACTTGAAAACAAAGACGCACTTGAAGAAATTTTAAAGGAGAGCGAAAATGAGAAAATGGACTGAACCGCAGCAAAATGCAATAAACACGAGAAACAGCAATATTCTTGTTTCCGCCGCAGCAGGTTCGGGAAAAACAGCCGTTCTTGTTGAAAGAGTTAAAGAACTCATTCTTGATGATTCAATCAATGCCTCTCTTGATAATCTTCT
>JAFYFO010000179.1 GCA_017543725.1 Eubacterium sp. | reverse complement strand
TTTGAAGCAATATGCCCCCTTAAATGATGAACGGGAACAAGGGGTTTATCCGCCGCAAAGGCAAGTCCCTTTGCAAAATTAACGCCGACAAGCAGACTTCCTATAAGCCCCGGAGCGTATGTAACGGCAATCGCGTCTATATCATCAATAGCGCACTTTGCCTGAGAAAGCGCCTCGGATACAACTCCGCTGATGCTTTCGGCGTGGCGCCTTGAAGCAATTTCGGGAACAACTCCGCCATAGAGTTTGTGCTCTTCAAGCGAGGTTGCTATAACATTTGATAAAACCTTTCTTCCGTCCTCAACAACGGCAGCCGCCGTTTCATCGCAGGAAGATTCAATTCCGAGTATTTTCATTCAATAATATCCTTACTTAAATTTTGTCATTAAAACCGCGTCTTCCATTGGGTCGCGGTAGAATTTCGGTCTTTTGCCGACTTCTTCAAAGCCCAGTTTTTTATAAAGATTTATTGCAGGGATATTGCTTTCCCTTGCTTCAAGCGTTAAAAACTCCATTTCGTTTTCAAGCGCCCTTTCAATCAGCGCTTTTGCGATTCCCTGCTTTCTGTAATCGGGCAGGGTTGCAACATTGGTAACATACCCTTCACCGCTGAAAATCTGAATTCCGATATATCCCGCGGTTTTTCCGCTTGCCTTTGCAAGATAGAAATGCGAGCAGGGATTTTCAAGCGACTCTTCAATGCTTTTTTCACTCCACGGAGTTGAAAAACATTCATCTTCAATTTTCTTTATATCTGCAACATCATCAAGAGTTGCCTTTACTATTTCAAAATTCATATATTTTATCCAATTGAATTGACTCCGTCATGAATTGGTTCCCATGAATTGACTCCGTCATGAATTGAATTGCCCTTAACAATAACGGAGTCAATTCTATTCATGCACATGTGCAATTCATGAACGCAGTTCAATTCATGCCAAGGGCAATTCATTATTAATCAATGAGCCGAATACCAATCTTTACCAACAGCCCCGTCCGCACGGAGTTTAACTTTCATTTTGCAGGCATTTTCCATTTCCTCGGTAACGATTGCAAGCGCTTTTTCTGCTTCCTCTTCGGGCGCTTCAACAATGAGTTCATCGTGCACCTGAAGTATTAGTTTTGATTTCATATTTTCTTTAGTGAGGCGTTCGTCAACCTTAATCATTGCGATTTTGATGATATCCGCCGCCGTTCCCTGAATGGGCATATTTCTTGCAACTCTTTCTCCGAACGCTCTCATCATATGATTTGAAGAGGAAAGTTCGGGAAGATAGCGTCTTCTGTTGAAGAGGGTTTCGCTGTAGCCCCTGTCTTTTGCAAGGTCTATCATATGATTCATATAGTTTGCAACTCCGCTGTATGTTGCAAGATAATTATCAATATATTCCTGCGCTTCCTTTCGTGTTACTCCGATATCCTTTGCAAGAGAAAAGGCGCCTATGCCGTAAACAATACCGAAGTTAACCGCCTTTGCGCGCGAACGCAGTTGCTTTGTTATCATTTCCACGGGCAAACCAAAAACCTGGGAAGCCGTTATCGTGTGGATATCGTCGCCCCTGTTGAAGGCGTTTATCATATTTTCATCATCGGAAAGGTCGGCAAGAACGCGAAGTTCAATCTGGCTGTAGTCCGCATCAACAAGCAAATTGCCGTCTCTTGCAACAAAAAACTTTCTCATTTCCCTGCCGAGTTCGGTTCTTATCGGAATATTCTGCAAATTCGGCTCAAGCGAACTGATTCTTCCCGTTCTTGTTTCAACCTGATTAAACGAGGTATGGATTCTGCCGTCTTCTCCGATAACTTTAAGAAGCCCCTCGCAATAGGTTGATTTAAGTTTTGAAAGAGTTCTGTATTCAAGAATATAACTGATAACGGGATGCTCGTTGACGAGCCCTTCAAGCACTTCCGCATTTGTTGAATAGCCTGTTTTTGTTTTCTTTTTGCAGGGAAGCATCAAATCTTCAAAGAGAGCAACGCCGAGTTGCTTCGGAGAATTGATATTGAATTCATAACCAACACTGTCGTAAATAAGCCCTGTCAGTTCGTCTATTCTGAGAGTCAGTTTTTTCGAAAATTCCTCAATACCCTCTTTATCAACCGCAAATCCCTCGATTTCCATTTTAGCAAGAACTTTTGAAAGCGGAAGTTCGATTTCATTTAAAAGTTTCGTTTGATTTGCTTCGTCAAGAAGCATATTTGTTTTATCAAAAAGAGGCTTTAAAACAGCGGCGTATGAAACATTTTCATCCTCGCCGCCGAGCGGATTGCTGTACTTCGGCAGAGCAATATTATAATCAAGGCATAAATGCTCGATACCGTAATTATTATCGGAGGGCTTTAAAAGATATGCGCTGAGCATCAAATCCCCAGCCGTGTTTTTGCAATCGGTTTTCATTTTTTCCGCAAGGCGATGAAGTTGTTTTGAATTGAAAGTGTATTTTTTTATATTCTCATTTTCAAAAAGTTTTTTAACAATGTTTTCAAAGCAGGCGCTTTCCGAATGAAGAACTTTTATTTCATCCCCGAAAGCAAAATAGATATCGCAAACGCTGTTATCAACAATCGCGGGATATAAATAAACCTCGCCGCTGATTTTTTCAAACAGTTCCTTTTCATCTGAAACTTCGCCGCAGGTTATTTCTCTCTCTTTTGCAGGAGCGATAACCTGAACTGCATCGTTTGCGTTTAAATCAAATCTCGGCATTAAAGAATAGAGTTCAAGCCTTGAAAATTCGCCTGCCGCCGCTTTTAAATCAATCGGCTCAACGAGATATGCGTTTATATCCTTTTCAATCGGCGCATCGCATCTTATTTCGCCGAGTTCCAGCGAAAGATAGGCGTTATCTTTATCTCTTGCAAGTTTTGCGCGAACGCCTTCCTTGATTTCAAGACTGTCAAGATTTTCATATATATAATCAACGCTGCCGTATTTTGCAATCAAATCAAGCGCGGTTTTTGGACCAACGCCCTGAACGCCGGGAATATTATCCGAAGAATCGCCCTGGAGCGCCTTAACCTGAATGAGTTGCTCGGGAGTTACTCCATATTCTTCGAAAACTGCTTTTTCATCATATAAATCGTTGACTGCCTGACCCATCTTTGTTCTTGCAAGAAGAACCTTAACTCCGCCGTGAGCCAACTGGAGCGAATCCCTGTCGCCCGTTGCGATAAAACATTCGTCGCCGTTTTTTCTGCATTCAAATGCGAGAGTTCCGAGAATATCGTCCGCTTCCCAGCCCTCGCACTCAACAATTTTATAGCCGAGAAGGGAAAGAAGATTTTTCAAAACGGGAAACTGCGCCCTGAGTTCATCGGGCATTGCGTGGCGCCCCGCTTTGTAGGCGTCAAACATCTTATGCCTGAAAGTCGGCGCGTGAACATCAAAGGCAACTGCAACCGCGTCGGGCTTAACCGTTTCCCTGAGTTTTAAAAGAATATTAAGAAAGCCGTAAATCGCATTTGTCGGCTCGCCGTCTTTATTCGTTAAGAGTTTTATTCCGTAAAACGCGCGGTTAACAATGCTGTTTCCGTCAATAACAAGTAACTTCATATATAAAAACACTCCGTTTGTTTTTATAATGCTTGCATAGCAAGCAATTCATT
>JAFYFO010000178.1 GCA_017543725.1 Eubacterium sp. | reverse complement strand
CGCCTGCAACAAGTTGATATCCTCCGGACGGAAGGGGGCGAACAAGCAGGGGCTGCAAAACGCCGTGTTGAATAATTGAATCGGCAAGTTCATTCAAAGCCGCCTCATCAAAGGTTTTTCGGGGCTGTTCCTTATTCGGAATTATTTCGTTTATGGGCAGTGTTGAGGTTGATAGTTCCTCTGAAACACTATTTTCAAGCAGAAGAGCGTCAAGCCCTTTGCCAAGCCCGGACATTTTCTTTGCCATTATATATCTCCTCTCTTAATAAACTCATCAGCAAACTTTTTATACGCAAAAGATGCCTTTGAATATTTCTCATAATATATAACAGGCTCGCCGAAACTCGGAGCCTCCGCGATTTTAACACTGCGGGGAATCATTGTTTTATAAGGCTTGTTGGGGAAGTATTTATTAACCTCATCAATAACCTGCTGGGTTAATTTAAGCCTGCTGTCGTACATAGTGAATAAAACGCCTTCAAGTTCAAGATGCTTGTTATAATGCTGTTTTATTGTTCTGACTGTGCTGACAAGTTGGCTCAGCCCTTCAAGCGCATAATATTCGCATTGCAGAGGAACAATCAGAGTATCCGCCGCAACCAAAGCGTTTATTGAAAGAATACCAAGGCTCGGAGGACAGTCGATGATAATATAATCAAATTCGCCGACAAGCCCTGCAATTGCCTTCTTTAAAGCGCTGTTTCTGTTCTCTGCATCCGCCATTTCAAGTTCTGCGCCTGCAAGATTTATGCTTGAAGGGAGCAAAAACAGGTTTTTAAACTCTGTTTCAATCATAATAGCCCTTGCTGAAACATTATCAACAAGCATATCATATGTTGAGTATTCAACCTCGCTTTTATCAATTCCAACACCTGATGTTGTGTTTCCCTGGGGGTCTATATCAATTAAAAGGGTCTTTTTTCCCTTTGCACCGAGCGCCGCAGCCATATTAACGCAGGTTGTTGTTTTACCAACACCGCCTTTTTGATTAAAAATGGCAACTGTTTTTCCCATTTAACCACCTCTTAAACTCATTTGAAACTATTATACACTAATAATACTATATTATCAAGCAAAAATAGAAATGTTTCATGTGAAACATCAAACGTTTCTTTGGTGTTTTATAATGTTTCACGTGAAACATTATAAAAAACGCAAAGCGGACAAGCAATGCCTGTCCGCTCCGCGTGATGAAAAGAGGAGAATATGTTTAAAACGGTTTCCCGTTTTAAGCCGATTTTTGTTTTAACGGCTCTTTCTTCGTTTTTTCAGCCGTTTTTGGTATCTTAACCGTGAATTCAATGAAATCCTCCGTTTCGGTTTTATTTGAAACAGCGTCTATGCCCGAGGCTTTCATTGTTTCTATTGCTTTATTAAAGGTGTTAACAAATATCCTGATGTCTTTGAAAACCCTCGGTTTGGTTGTTTTCTTTCTTGCAGGCTTATTTATAAGGCTGTTTATAAGGTTTTCCGTTTGTTCAACATTCAGTTTGCGTTCTTTAACTATATTAAGAACTTTCCATATGTCTTTTTCGTCATCAATCTTTAAAAGCGCTCTTGCGTGACGCTCCGTTAACCCTTCTTTATCTATGAAATAACGAACATCAACCGGAAGTTTAAGCAGTCTCAACTTATTGGAGAGCGCACTCTGGCTCTTTGAAAGCCTTTTTGCCGCCTCAGACTGGCTCATACCGAAATGATTGATAAGTTGTCCGATAGCCGCGGCTTCTTCAAAGAAACTCAAATCACTGCGCTGAATGTTTTCAAGAATGGATAAAACAGCGCTTTGTTCGTAACCGATATCCATAATAATGCAGGGAACTTCGTCCATATTGGCAAGAATTGCCGCTCTGAGCCTTCTTTCGCCTGCAACTATTTCAAAATAATCGGAATTATTGATTCTTCTTATCAACAGCGGCTGCAAGACGCCGTTTTCCTTTATTGATTGAGCAAGACCCAGAAGTTCGTCGCTTTCAAACTTTCTTCTCGGCTGATAAGGATTCGGAAGCAATTTCTGCGTTTGAACATACGATATACTGTCCATTTACCGCCGCCCCTTTCTGTATTCAATACTATCATAAATATTCCGAAAATAAAAGGATTTCTCATCGTGAGAAATCCTTTGAATTCGACTGTATTTTGCTTTATGTGAGTGGGGAGGAGGCGATTTTTTTCGGCTTTCTGGGATATTCTGTCGGCGTTTGCGATATCTTTTTAATAATAACAAGACTTCTGCTGTCGCCGTTTGGCAGATTATATAAGATATTATCAATTATTTCTCCGCCGAGCGTTTTAATCGCGACTTTTGCTTGTGTTGATTCTTCGCCGCTTCCCTTGAGCGCCGCAAAGCATCCGCCCACCTTAACAAAGGGGAGGCAGTATTCCGCAAGAATATTGAGAGGAGCAACTGCTCTTGCGGTTGCAAAATCGAATGTTTCACGCAAACACTCATTATGCCCCGCGTCTTCAGCCCTTGCGTGAACAAATTCTGCGCTCAGAGAACAAATATCAATAACATCTTCAAGAAATCCGAGCCTTTTTTTCAGCGAATCAAGCAGGGTTAGCCTGATATCGTTTCTTGCAATCAGCAGGGGAACGCCGGGAAAGCCTGCGCCCGTTCCAACATCAATAACGCTTGCGCTTTCGGGGATATCAACATATTTAAGAAGTTCAAGGCTGTCTATGAAATGTTTGATAAGAATTTCATCGCTTTCGGTTATCGCCGTTAAATTCATATATGAATTAATATCAACAAGTATATCCGAATAGCGCGAAAAATTATGCGCGGCGCCGTCGCTGAGTTCAATACCCAAATCAGCGGCATATTCCTTTAACTTTTCTTCGTTTATCATAAACTCTCCAATATAATGTTCAGCGCAGTTATGTCGGCGGGGTTAACTCCGCTGATTCTGCTTGCCTGACCGAGATTCTGCGGCCTGATTTTTGAAAGTTTTTCAACCGCTTCAAGCCTCAGTCCCTTCAGACTGCCGTAATCTATGTTTTCGGGGATTGTTTTTCCTTCAATACGGCGCATTTCCTTAATCTGCGCCTCCTGCTTTTTGATATATCCCTCATATTTAACCGAAATCTGAACCTGCTCAAAAATCTCATACGGCAAATCGGGGCGGTTAACATCAAAGGGCTCAAGATGCTCATATGTTATCTGCGGACGGCGAAGAAGTTCAATCATCTTGCAGCCCGTTTTCATAGGAGCAGTTCCCGCCTCTTCAAGAACTTTCTGCAGTTCATCGCTGAGCGGAATTGAGGTTTTTTCAATTCTTCTCATTTCCTCTTTGATAAAGGCTTGCTTATTAAGAAAATCATTATAGCGTTCATCGCTTATAAGTCCTATTTTATACCCTAACGGAGTCAATCTTGCGTCTGCGTTATCCTGCCTTAAAACAAGGCGGTATTCGCTTCTTGAAGTCATCATTCTGTATGGGTCGGAACAGCCCTTTGTAACAAGGTCGTCAATAAGAGTTCCGATATATGAGCCGCCCCTGTCGAGAATGATTTCATCTTTACCCTGAATTTTTCTTGCCGCGTTTATTCCTGCAACAAGTCCCTGAGCCGCCGCTTCTTCGTATCCGCTTGAGCCGTTGAACTGCCCTGCGCCGTAAAGCCCCGGAATATCATTGAATTCAAGGGTTGCTTTCAGTGCAGTCGGGTCAACGCAGTCATATTCAATCGCATAAGCGCATCTCATAACCTGAGCATTTTCAAGACCCGGTATTGTGTGGATAAATTCATTCTGAACTTCTTCGGGAAGTGAAGAAGAAAGCCCCTGCAAGTACATCTCCTCGGTGTTTTCGCCGCAGGGCTCAATAAAGAGTTGATGCCTTTCCTTATCGGCAAAACGAACTATCTTATCTTCAAAACTCGGACAGTATCGAGGTCCTTTTCCCTCAATCTTTCCGCTGTACATCGGCGAGCGGTGAAGATTGTTTAAAATAACTTCCTTTGTTTTTTCATTTGTATATGTTATATGGCATAAAACCTTATTTTCGGGCGGATTTTTTGTTTCAAACGAAAACGGCTGGCGCCTCTCGTCGCCGCACTGCTCTTCAAGACTTTCAAAATTAAT
>JAFYFO010000177.1 GCA_017543725.1 Eubacterium sp. | reverse complement strand
TTATAAAAAACATCGCCGAAACTAATTATTGTGTGAAGCATTTTCCTCAATCCTTTCGCCGAGATAAGAAAGAGCGTTTGAAAGACCGCCAAGTTCATCAATAAGACCGCAGTTAACTGCGCCCTCACCGTCAAGAACTGTTCCGACATCCATTATCAGCTCGCCTGTTTTCATCATAAGCGCGCGGAAATCCTCTGCCGTTATCCTTGAATTGTTCTCTACAAAATTCACAATTCTGTCCTGCATTTTTTCAAAATAAGAAAGAGTTTGCGGAACTCCCAAAACAGTTCCGTTCATACGAACAGGGTGAACTGTCATTGTTGCGCTCGGAACAATGAAACTCTTCTGACAACTGACCGCAAGCGGAACTCCGATTGAATGACCTCCGCCGAGAACGAGGGACGCAGTCGGCGTTTTCATTGTTGAAAGGAGTTCGGCAATTGCAAGTCCCGCTTCAACATCACCGCCGACAGTATTCAGAATGATAAGAAGCCCTTCGATTTCCTTGCTTTCTTCAATTGCAACGAGTTGAGGAATAACATGCTCATATTTAGTTGTTTTATTCTGGCTCGGAAGAATATAATGCCCTTCAATCTGACCGATAATAGTTAAGCAGTGAATAAAATGACCGCTTCTCTCAACGGTTATCGAGCCTGTTTCAAAAGAGGAATTTTCTTCTTCGCAAGCGTTTTCCTGTTTGTTTTCGTTTTCTTCGGACATACTATCACCTGAGTTTTATTATGCCCCGTTTATCAAAGAACAAACATTATCAGTTTATTTTAACATTTATATATTAAAAATTCAACATTTTATTTTATTTACTTTAAATATAACTTGTGATATAATATTATAGAAATTTTTTAGGAGACCTTTATTATGATAGAAAGAGTTAATCAAAACAATCTTGAAGAATACGAAAGTTTTATAAAATCGCACCCGAAAGGACTTTTCCAACATTCAAGCAAATGGGCTAAGGTTAAATCCGCGTGGAAATGGGAAGCGGTTATGCTTAAAGATGAAAACGGCAGCATCAAAGGCGCTGCAGCGGTTTTAATCCGTTCAATTCCCGTTATCAAGGCTTCTTTGATGTATTGCTGCAGGGGATTTGTTGCAGACGAGGATGATTTTGAAACCTTTGACGCGCTTTTTAACGCTCTTCTTGAAATCGGTAAGGAATATAAGGCATACTGCCTTAAAATCGACCCCGAAATCGTTATTGAAAACAAGGCATATAAAGAGCATCTTATTGAAAAAGGTTTCACCGAACTCAATCCGGGATGTATGGATTTTGAAAATGTTCAGCCGAGATTTGTTTACTGTTTCGATTATAACGGAATGAGCGAAGAAGAACTTATGCTCACCTTCAAACCCGACTACAGAAACAGAATCCGCAAGGCTCCGAAAAAGGGCGTTGAAGTTAAAATCTGCGGCAAAGAAGCGCTTGATGATTTTGTTGCGATTATGGCTGAAACCGGTGAAAGAGACGGATTTTCAACAAGACCGAAATGGTATTTTGAAAAAATCCTTGATTGTATGACTGACGACGCAAGGCTTTATATGGCATATTACGAAGGAAAAGCGATTGCAGGAACTCTTGCCATTAAATGGGGCAAAAATGTTATGAAATATCAATACGGCGCTTCCTCAAACGCCCACAGAAATGTTTATCCCAACTACGCTTTGCAGTGGGCAATGATGCAGTGGGGTATGGAAGAGGGCTGCGCTGT
>JAFYFO010000176.1 GCA_017543725.1 Eubacterium sp. | reverse complement strand
GAGTTTGTTTGCATATTCCTCATAATAGGAATTATCTTTTTCGGCGGCGCTGATAATCGCCTCGATATCGCTTGAATCCTCGATTGAATATTTAACTGCAAGCCTTTCAAAGATGGGCTGAATTCTGTTTCTGAATTCCTCGTTTCTTGCGAGTTTCTTATTGCTTGTTTTAAGCCTTTTTGAAAGAGCGTTTTCAAGCGCCGATTGATATTCAGCCTTGTATTCGCCGCTAATCATCTCATTAAAACGGGCGCTTTTTTCATCATCACTCTCAGTGCTTTGATTGATGCTTTCATCCGAATTCTGGTCAGAAGCGACCTGACCCGATGAAATAATATTTTCATCACTGCTTTGCATCGCATTGCTTGTTTGAGCAGACTGCGATAAACTGCTTTCATTTGCCATTTTATGACTCCTTTTCTTCTGTGGACTACCACGATTATATTAATGCCTTTTCGGCACAACTCTCAAAAACTCTTTTTCTTAAATGTTTGCTGTTTATCAGAGCGTGCCGATTGGGGCTGCCGCCGCATTGTTCTGAACCTGCGCAATAACCTCCTGTTTATGCTCAAAATCCATCATATTGAGGCAGGCAAGCGTTTGCGGCGCGTTTGCAGGGTCAAAGAAACCGTTTGAATAAAACTGGAGCGCAAGTTCATTCTGGGAAAGTTTGCTGTACGGAGAAGATTTCTGCGCAGAAACCTCAATATCAAACTGGGGCATCCTGAGATATATTTCTCCGCTCAGATTTCTGCTTTCCTGAGCAACAAGGCGCGAATTATCATATGTTTCAAAAAATTGGCTTCCGTCTTCGCCCGTTATACGGATGTATCTCGGCTCGGTATAGAACTGGCGCATACGCTCAATAATCATATAAATGATTTTACGATATGCTCTGTATGTTCCTTTTATTGCAAGACGGCTTCCCTTTGAGCCTGTTTCAATAAGTTGTGAAATAGCGGAAGCGGCAATAACGCCGTTATTCGTGCTGCCGGTGCTGACATCGCTGTTTCCGCTTGTTTGCTTGAGTTCAATTATCTTGCCCTCTCTGGCGTTATAAACTCCGGCGTCGAGTTGTTTAACAACAATCTGCCTCAAATCGTCTTCGCCGAGATTTCCGTTTGTTTTAACAAGGGGATTTTTCCAGTTGAGAAATTCTTCGGTGTTTATTGAGGCGTCGTTTCTTATGAAATAGCGCGGTCTTGCGCACATAAAGGCGTTTTGAATTATCGCCTGGTCGAGTTTATCAATATATTCCTGGGGCGATTTGCAAACATCTATATAGCCGAATCCCGCAATTGTTCCCTCCATTTTAAAGAGCGAATCGAAAACAAAGGGATAGTTTCCGTCGTCATAAAGTCCGCGCGGATAATTTTCGCTTTCGTTTTCGGTTGAAACGATTATTGAAGTTCCGACGAATTTGCAAAGATGAACAAAGCCGTTTTTCTTATAGTACCAGTCAACAACAGTGCTTTTTGAATCGTTTGAAATCTTATCTTCATAATTATATTTTGAAGTTTTGATATCGGAGGAAGATTCGGTTTTCAAATCGGGATATCTTTCTTTGAGTATTTCATTATCAACATCCTCAAGAACAAAAACATTTCTGCTGTTTTGAATATCCTTGACTCCAGGCTGCCAGATAATTGAAAGAACATCAATCGGCTGAATATCAATTTCATCCTTTTCCCTGTTCCAGAAAACGCCCGTTATTCCCGTTCCGTTTTTGATTTTTGAAAGGCAGGTATCCATATAAGTTGCCTCGAAATCATTTATTTCGCAAATCATCGGGAGAACATTTTTAATTCTCTGAGCCTCGCCGACATCATCGGCGTTTCTCGCCCTGATATTCGGCTCGGGAAAATTATCGCAGTAATCTGCAAGTTTATTCATTATCGAATTGAAAAGCCATGCCGAAGTCGGCTCGGTATCCTGCTTTTCGTTTCTGATATTATTCCAGTGGCGCATTTTCCACCACTCTTCGTTTTCAATAACGCGGGCGTCGAAATTCTGTTTTGCAGATTTATAATCGCTGAGAATCTGAATAGCCCTTCTGATTTCATCTTCGCCTATTGCGGCGCTGTTTTTGGCGGGCTGAGTTTCTTTTATACTCTCTTCAAATTCAACCCCGTTTTCCTTGAGGAAATCCCTGTTTTCATTTTCTTTCTTTTTCATTTCCAACTCCTTAATTCAATTCCATCGGGTCGGACAGACCCTTCCCGAAACCTTCAATTTTCCATTTTTAACTTTCAATTTCCCATTTTTAAGTTAAGCGGGTCGTTTCTTAAATCGGGCAGCGGCTTTGGTTTTCTCGGCGCAACCGTGTATTCCATAAGACCGTAGCGAATTGCGTCATAAATATGGTCCTCCCCCTCGGAGTTAATATCCTCAACTCTTTTCTCATCATAAACAAGGGCGGGCAGAGTTCTGATTGTTTGCTTGCAGTTTGAAAAAACCTGAAAGAGGCACTCCCCGTTTTCATCAAAATGCATCCGGTAGTGAAACTGCATAAGTCCGCTCAGTCGGTCGTTTTTACCGGGCTTGAAATGAATATAAAAGGGATGCTTTTCCATAACTCTTGCAATGCTTTCGCCCCTTGATTTATCCCAGATGGAGGGGTCGGCAACGCCCGAAACAATGCG
>JAFYFO010000175.1 GCA_017543725.1 Eubacterium sp. | reverse complement strand
ATTCAGAGTTTTTCGAAGGAATCAAATCCGTAACAATCGGCGGAAGAAACGGCGCGGGCAACTGGCTTGATATCTTTGATTTGAAAGCAACTTCCTATCAGAGAAACGAGGACCCTTCAAGTTATCTGAAAGGTCAGTTCCTTGTTAACGATATAACAACAAATGAAGTCGGCTCAACAGACCTTTCAAAATCAGCAAGCGGCGCAGAGTGGGTCAGCGTTGAGGATTATAACGCCGCTCATATGCTTGGTGAAAACAGCGGGGATTCATCGAAGAAAAACAATTATTTATATATGCCAAACAGCAATCTCAAACCGCTATTAAACGGAGTTGATGAACTGAGCGGACTTTCAATTTGCTTCCTTGCAAAAAGAAATTCCGATAGTTGGCAGCGCTTTTTTGAACTGACAAACGCAACCGTAGGCTTTTCGGGCGACGATAACAACGACTTTCTGCATTTTGCCGCAAACGGAAATATCAATGTCAGAACAAACGGCTCGGGCGACAGCGGGATAACCGCCCCGGGGCTGCAAGACTGGCATGTATGGAGTCTCAGCATTTTCCAGGGCGCAATGGTTCTTTATAAAGACGGTGTTAAGGCGGGAAGCCTTTCAACAAAGCGCCTTTCACCTCTGTGGTTTGATAATCTTATCAATAACTATATGCTTTTAATCGGCGCGGCAACTCCCAATTGGGATGTTGGCTCCGATTTCTGGATGAGGGATTTCAGAATATATAATACTGCGCTGAATGAATCGCAGGCAAAAACGGTTTACGCCGAAATCGGAAGCACCCTTCTGATAAAGCAACTTTCTCTTTCGGCGCAAGCGTATGAAAACAAAATAAAATCGGGAACAATTTTCAACAACACAAAAGCGGCATACGATGCGTATGTTTATGTAAACAGACTGATAGACGCTATAAACTACGGCGAATATGAAGTTTCAAATGAAGTTGTTGCAGACGCATGCGGCGCGCTGAATAACGCGATTGATAATTTAACTTCATTTTCAAAATCATTTTCCGTTCCTTCGGGAAGCGCTGAAAAATGGGCAAGCCATGATGCGCACGGAGCAGCCGTTTATATTGATGAACTTTATCATAATGTTCTATGGAGCGGCGGCGTTCCGATGGGAGCCCCGGGCGAAAATGATTATTCTTCTGCAACCGCTATCGGTACTGAGGTAAACACCTACGGCGGAAGCAATAAAAACTCTATCCGTCCCGTTATATATCGTGAAAGCGCAGTTCTTGTTTACACAGGTATAAACGGCGACGACCCGAGAATTCCTGTTATGTTCAGATGCCGCGGATGGAAGGGCGGAAGCGGAACTTTTATTCAGCGCCACCGTGCTGTTTATATTGACAACAATGCTCAGGGAATGTACCTGAATCATAATTGGCGCGGTACTGACGGACAACTTAACCTTGTTTATTCTTGGTTTTATCACGGCGAGAAGCCGGTCAGATACTGGAACAACGGCGAAACATATCACGAAGTTTCCTCGGGCGGAAGCGGAGCAAAGTGCTTTTGCTATGCAAATGTTATGAATTTCGGCGGAAATAATTTATTTGCTTCAAATCAGTATTCAAAAACCGTTAACGGAATAACCTGGGGATTTATTTATTCAAATAATAATGACACTTCAAACGCTTCTCAAACTGCAACTGAGGGAGTTCGTCCGAGCGATAAATCGGGTGATTCAAGTTATGACCCGACAAATAAGCCGATATATGTTATAAACTATGCGGCTGTTCTTAATTCGCTGAGCAGCGCAGCCTCCTTCGCAAAGAATAATATTCAAAACTATAAAGAGGGCGGACTCGGCGAATTCTTCTCAAAATATGACGCGGCAACCGCTGTTGACCCAAATTCCTTCGGCGGCGGCAACTGGGACAGCGACCAGGAAGGCAAAGTTCAGGCGTGCGCTCTTGCAATAAAAAATGCGGTTGAAGGCTTAAACGGAGTTAATAAAATATCGGATGCATACACCC
Organism: Eubacterium sp.; assembly: GCA_017543725.1. Lineage (GTDB taxonomy): Bacteria > Bacillota > Clostridia > Oscillospirales > Acutalibacteraceae > Eubacterium_R. Next base: position 2,357 of record JAFYFO010000175.1, on the reverse strand, counting down.
AACTGAGAAATGAAATGGCGTTGCCTCACGGCGAATATAATTCCGCAAAGAGCGATTATCATTCTTCTCAGACTGATGATACATACACATCATCATCAATAACCGTTTTCAGAGACAAGTATGAAAAAGCAAAAAATGAAATGGCATATCTTGCCGAAAATCCGTATAAATCAAGCGTAACAAGCGTTTATAATGCTCTTTCGTCCGCTCACCATAGCCTTGCAAGAAAAGCGAACTTCTCGGCGCTCATCAGCGATTATGAAAGCAGAATTCAGTATTCCGAAAGCGCTGATATGAATTCTTTCACAAGTGATTCGGTTGAAGATTTCCGTGAAGCGCTTGTAAAGAACACAACCTATGTGCATTATAGCGAGGCTCAGCAAAACGAAACCCCGATTTCTCTTCAGCCCCAGATTGAAGCGGAAAGGGAATTTATCAACACAACTTCGTCTTCATATCTTGACCCGACAAAATCGCTCACACCGCTCAATACCGCTTATGAGAATGCGGACAATGCGCTTATGCTGCTGAATAATCAGCCTGCGCAGTATACATGGGCACAACTTGAAAGCCTTGTTGAAGCGATTGAAAACAGCGGAAGATATCTCAACGCAAGCGCTTCGGATAAAAGGGAATTCGGCGTTAAATCAAACGGAGCGGAAATAGACAGCCTGACTCAAACGATAAGTGATGAACTTTCTTCACTGAGCGAATCAACGCTTGATTTGAGCGCTTATAACGCGATTCTGGAAAACGCACAGAGCGTTGACACCGACGCTTATGATTATCCCGCATCAATCCTTGAACGCGATTTGAATACTTTCAGAAAATTTGTTTACGGAAGCGCAGTAACATACACAAATCTGAGCAATCAGACCTCAACAATCAATGTTATAAAAAGCGGAGTAACTCCTGCAACGGTTGACGCCGCTATAAGCATTTTGCAGAGTTCTTTCACAAACAGAACAAGAATGTATGCAATAAGCATTGACGAGGGCTCGCTCAGCGATATAAACGGCATAACCTTCATCGGCGGAAAGTATAGTGAAGATAAGGAAAGCGGAGTTTACTACGCAACCTACGGAACAAAGATGAATCTTTCTTCGGATTATGATGACGCCGTCTGGTATATGGAATTCAACTCCGAAACTTCGGGAAGAAATATGCAGTATCAGGACTTTGGAAAGAAATATTCCGCAAATGTTTTCGGAAACATAAATATCAGCGTTAAAACGCCCGAAAACGGAAACAAAGTAACAATCAGAAGGAAGTACAGTGATAATTCAAGAACTCCCATCAGCCTGATTGACTATGCTGAAAACAGTTTCACCGTTCCGAATGCTTCCGCGCTTCCTTACTACACTTTCAGCGGCTACACCTTAAACGGTCAGAGTATCAGCGCAGGCGATGAAATAGCGCTTGAGGGCGATATAACAATCTTTGCTAACTACACAGCCGATAAGGGACTTCCGTTTACGGTTGATATAGACGATGCGTCTTTTGTAAGCGTCAGCGCTTCGTATAACGACAGCGTTTCACTCAGCGGCAAGGAAGACACATATGCATGGCTTGAAAAGAATTCCGAAACAAACGCTTTCAAACCTTTCTATATCGGAAAAGACCTTTCGTTCTTTGCAAATGAAAGCACGGTTTTAAAACCTGTTTCATATACTGAGTTTGCCGACGGAGGATATTCTTTGCCGAATATCAACATCCGTCAGAGCGGGACATACGCGATTGAAACAGACGGCAAAAAGAAAGTTGTTTTCAACGGACAGTTCGTCACCGACGGAAGTTATGAGATTGCCGAATACGGAATACTTCTCGGCAAAGCAAATTCAAACGGCGAAATCAGCGCCTCGGATGTTCTTCTTGAAAATATCGGAACTTCCGATAAATACACTTTAACGAGATTCAAATCAACAAAAGATGTTGGCGCGCATCAGTTCTCAATTGCCGTAAACGGTCTTTCGGGCGATGTTATTTATAAGGGATATATCTCATATAAAAACGCGCAGGGAATAACCGTAACAACATATACCGACGCGATTGAAGAAACAATATAACGAAAATTCCACCCTGAAGTATCCGCACTTCAGGGCGGTTTTTATTTATTATAATTTATAGGCAGAGCGAAACGAATACGAACACGGTTTAAAATGGCTGATTCGCCTTATCTCTGCGTTAAATATACTCGGAATACGAAAGTATTCCTATGTTATTTGCCTTGACCTAAGCCAAATCAGCTCATTTTAAACTGCTTCGCACCTGAAATGCTTGGAATTAAGATGAAATTTGGATTTTGAGGTCGCAGCTTTACTGGCGTAATGCAAGAGTGAAAAATTCGAATTTCGCTT
>JAFYFO010000174.1 GCA_017543725.1 Eubacterium sp. | reverse complement strand
AATTATGAGGATTTGAAAAACGATTTCGATGACGCTCTCGTTATGATTGAACTTGCAAACGAGGAGGACGACGCTGATTTGCTCCCCGATTGCACTTCTTCGGTTGCGGATATTGAAAACAGAATCGAAAGTTTAACTCTTTCAACGCTTCTCAGCGGCGAATTTGATGATAACAATGCAATTTTAACCTTCCACGCAGGCGCAGGCGGAACAGAGGCTCAGGACTGGGCTGAAATGCTTTTCAGAATGTATAACCGCTGGGGCGAGCGCCACGGATATAAGGTTTCAACCCTTGATTATCTTGATGGTGATGTTGCCGGAGTAAAGAGCGCAACAATTCTTATTGAGGGCGAAAATGCCTATGGCTATCTCAAAGGCGAAATGGGCATCCACCGCCTTGTGCGCGTTTCTCCTTTCGATTCTTCGGGAAGGCGTCATACCTCTTTTGCCTCACTTGAAGTTATGCCCGAAATCAATGATGATGTTGAAGTTGAAATCAGGGAAGAAGATATCAAAATGGATGTTTACAGAGCCTCGGGCGCAGGAGGACAGAAGGTCAACAAAACCTCCTCGGCAGTCCGCTTAACCCATATTCCGACGGGAATAGTCGTTTCCTGCCAGATTGAGCGAAGCCAGCATCAGAACAGGGAAGTTGCAATGCGTATGCTCAAATCGAAACTCGTTGAAATCAAAGAGCGCGAAAACCTTGAAAGAATTGAAGATATCAAGGGCGACCAGAAGGAAATTGCGTGGGGCTCGCAGATTCGTTCCTATGTCTTTATGCCGTACACAATGGTTAAAGACCACAGAACAAATTTTGAAATGGGAAATATTGCCGCTGTTATGGACGGCGACCTCGACGGCTTCATAAACGCCTATCTCAAAATGAAAAGTATTGAAAATAATCAATAATTTAACATTAATATTAAACCTCCTTTTTCGGAAAATAGAAAAGGGAGGTTTTTTTATGAAAAAAATGATTATTTCCGTTTTGTGCATATGCCTTCTTAGCGGCTGCGCGGCAAGGGGAATGGCGCAAAACGAAACAAAAAATAATACAAATAGTAATAATTTATCAACATCCGCGCTTGAAACAACAATACCGGAAAGCACAACCGAGCCCGTTGCCGAGGCGGTTGCGGGACTTGATTCACTTTCGGCGGGCAAGGTTATCTGGGATTTGGAAAGATTGAAAATCATTCGCGTCCGCAGGAGCCCGAAGGGCTTCAGAAAACCTTTGAAAAATACTCTGCAAAGTGGCTTCTTGATGATGAAAAAAAGATTGTTTTAACCTTTGATGAAGGCTATGAAAACGGCTTCACTCCTGCGATTTTAGACACATTGAAAGAGAAGAATATCAAGGCGATTTTCTTTGTTACTTTTGATTTTGCAAAGGATAACGCAGAGTTAATCAGGCGTATGATAGACGAGGGGCATATCGTTGGAAACCACACCTGGCATCACTACTCGGTTGACGAACTTGATGTTCAGAGTGCGAAAGAAGAAATTGCGTATCTTCACAACTATATTGAAAATGAGTTTAATTATACAATGAGTTATTTTCGTTTCCCGAAGGGCGAATTTTCAGAACAGAGCCTCAAAATAGTTCAGGATATGAATTATAAAAGCGTTTTCTGGTCGTGGGCTTATTCCGATTGGGACCCCGAAAATCAACCGGAAGAAACAAAGGCATTCACCGATATCTGCGAGGGGACCCACAACGGCGAAATTCTGCTTCTTCACGCAGTCAGCAAAACAAACGCCGATATACTCGGCAAGGTTATCGACGATATTATCAAGCAGGGATATTCATTTACAACGGAGATTTGATTTATTTAACGGAATAATGAAAACAATCGGCAAAGGGACTTGAAACTCTTTGCCGATTGCTTTTTTCCAAAAAGCATAAATTTCTTTTAAAAAAATTAAAAAATTCTTATTTTAGTGTTGAGATTAAAGGAATGATATTATATAATATATATTCAAGATTTCAAACACGGAAGTGAGATATGATATGATTTTTTCAAGAGAGATTGGCATAGACCTCGGAACATCAAACACTGTTCTT
>JAFYFO010000173.1 GCA_017543725.1 Eubacterium sp. | reverse complement strand
CACCAAAACAGAACGCCTCACAACAGTGGGGCGTTTTGTTTTATTGAGAGTATTCCGGCTCGAATCTGTGACAAAATAAGTTTTTTACATTATAATTGCCGTGCGCAGCACCATTAATTCGTAATTCGTCACTCGTAATTCGTAATTATGTTAAAGAGTTCTCTCGCTCTTTCCTCTTCGCCGCTGAGATAAAGATATCCAAACAGCGCTTCAAGCCCTGTTGCGGTGTGGTATTCGCTCTGCGTTGCGGATTTCGGATTATGCCCGACTTTGGCGTTTCTTCCTCTTTTAAAAACGGCTTCCTCCTTCTCTGTCAGGAGGTCTTTTATTTTGAAATAAGCCTCTGTTTGCGCTTTTGCACAAACAAATTTAACGCTTTCCCTGTGCAAATCCTTAACAGGGCGGTTAGCCGAGAGAACAATATTTTCTCTGACAAACATCTCATAAACGCAGTCGCCGATAAACGCAAGGTTGAGCGGGCTCAGCGAATCGGGGTTAACTTCTTTTTCAACAAATCTCATTACGGCACATATTCGAATTCAATATCGTAAAGGCTGACTATATCGCCTTCCTGAATTCCCCTTTCTCTTAACGCGTCGAAAATTCCGCTTTTTTCAAGAACTCTTTGCATATATTGAAGCGATTCATAATCTTCAACATCAATTCCTTTGAGAACTTTCGGAAACCAATCCGCTTCAACAAGGAAATATCCCTCTTCTTCCTCGGTTATTCTGAAGCCGCCGCTGTTTTCAATAATTGATTCAACGGGGATTTCCTGCGCTTCGTATTCCTTTATCGGCGGAAGTTTTTGAAGTTTGTTCCAGACAGCGTTCATAAGTTCCTTTGTTCCCTCAAGAATCGGAGCGCAGATTGAATAATATTCATATCCCTTTTCTTCAACATACTTTCTGAACTCTTCAATTTGCGAAGGCTCCGCCATATCAATTTTATTTCCCGCAACAATCATCGGGCGTTCGGCAAGTTCGGGGTTGAATTTGGTCAGTTCTTCATTGAGTTTTTCAAAATCTTCAATGGGATTTCTTCCCTCACTGCCGCTGACATCAACAATATGAATAAGCAGTCTGCACCTTTCAACATGGCGCAAAAACTGATGACCAAGCCCGATTCCCTCGCTTGCGCCTTCAATTAATCCCGGAATATCGGCGATAACAAAACTGTTTCCCTCGCCCATTGAAACAACTCCGAGATTGGGAACAAGCGTTGTGAAATGATAATCGGCGATTTTCGGTTTTGCCTGTGAAACAACCGAAATAAGGCTTGATTTTCCAACCGAAGGATAACCGACCAAGCCAACATCGGCAAGCAATTTGAGTTCAAGGCTGACTTCCCATTCCTCACCGGGAACGCCCGGCTTTGCAAAACGGGGAACCTGCCTTGTCGGCGTTGCAAAATGGGGATTTCCCCAGCCGCCCCTGCCGCCTTTTGCGGCAATAAATCTCTCGTTTTTGCTCATATCAGCCATAACGGCGCCGCTGTTTGCCTCTTTGATTATCGTTCCTCGGGGAACGCGGATTTCAAGGTCTGCGCCCTTTTTGCCGTTGCATCTTCCGCCCTTGCCTGGCTCGCCGTTCGGGGCTTTATACTTTCTTTTGTATCTGAAATCGGCAAGTGTTGCAAGGTTGTCGTCAACAACAAAAACAATATCGCCGCCTTTTCCTCCGTCGCCGCCGTCGGGTCCGCCCGAGGCAACATATTTTTCTCTGTGGAAGGCAACGGCGCCGTCGCCGCCGTCACCCGCTTTTATCTTAACTTTCGCAATATCAACAAACATAGTATAAACTCCGTTATATAGTTTCGCGTTGCGCGTTTTGCGTTTTCGGTTACTCGCTGCGCTTGCTGAGTATTTTAAACTGCTTTATCAGGCTCGGAATTATCATAAAAAATCCCAAAACGGTTATGAGAAGAAGCGTTATCGGAACGAAAACGCAAATTGCAATAATCCAGATTTTGTTAAACTGCTTTATCTCGCCGAAAGCCTTGCAGAATCCCGCATATGATGAGCAGGGCAAAAGCGGAAAAATCAGCGTGATCGCAATTATACGATTTATTTCAAGCGCATTGTTCACATCATTTCTGTTGCTCAGAAAGAAAAGTAGCAAAAACAAAACAAGCGCTCCGATAAAATAAAGCCCAAGCATTGATAAAACATATATTTTTGCAAATTTCTTCTTTTCCATAGGCATAGATTAACACAATAACTATATTATTTCAAGAAAAAAATAAAGGGCGGATATCCTCCGCCCCTAATAATTGCCCGAACAAAACGCGAAACGCGAAACTTATTTATTCGCAAGATATTCCTTAATCTGAACAAGCACATCATCGCAATCAATGCCGTGAACCATACAAGCCTCTTCAAGACTTTCGCCGATTGAGGCAGGACAGCCAACGCAGTGCATTCCGTTATTCATCAGGATAACCGCAATTCCTCTGTCGAACTCGAGCATTTCGCCCATTGTTGTTTGTTTTGTTATTTCCATAGGTTTATCCTCCTTTTTAATTCCTATTTGTTTTATAGGTTTTTCCGCAAATGATACTATCATAATACCCGCCGTATGTCAAGAGTAAAAATTTTTTATTATTATCGTTAATAATTATTGAAAAATTATACCGATGATGATAAAATATATTTTGTATTTTTTTGGAGGAGAAACATATGTATAAAACGGGATTTGACAACGACAAATATAAATCACTTCAATCCTCGAGAATTCGCGAAAGAATAAGCGAATTCGGCGGAAAACTCTATCTTGAATTCGGCGGAAAACTTTTTGACGACTTCCACGCTTCAAGAGTTCTTCCCGGTTTCCAGCCCGACAGCAAACTCCAGATGCTTCTTCAACTTAAAGACGAGGCTGAAATTGTTATTGTTATCAACGCTCAGGATATTGAAAAGGCAAAACTCCGCGGCGACCTCGGAATAACCTATGACGACGATGTTGTTCGCCTTATCGGCGAATTCACCAATATCGGTCTTATGGTCGGCTCGGTTGTTTTAACCAAATATACTCCCTCAACGCGCGTTGAAGCGTTTGAAAAAAGGCTTGGGGCAATGGGTTATCCCGTTTACCACCACTATGTTATCGAGGGCTATCCTTCAAATATTTCTCAGATTGTCAGCGACGAGGGCTACGGCAAAAATGATTATATCGAAACATCAAGAAAACTTGTTGTTATAACCGCGCCGGGTCCCGGAAGCGGAAAAATGGCAACCTGCCTTTCCCAGTTATATCACGAAAACAAAAGAGGAATCAAAGCGGGATACGCGAAATTTGAAACTTTCCCAATCTGGAATCTTCCCCTGCGCCACCCTGTTAACATTGCATATGAAGCGGCAACGGCAGACCTCAATGATGTTAATATGATTGACCCCTGGCACCTTGAAGCATACGGAAAAACAACGGTTAACTACAACCGCGATGTTGAAATTTTCCCTGTTTTAAAGGCAACTTTTGATAAGATTTACGGCAAATGCCCCTATAAATCCCCAACCGATATGGGCGTTAATATGGCGGGCAAATGCATTGTTGACGACGAGGCTTGCTGCGAAGCGTCAAATCAGGAAATCATAAGAAGATATTTCAAAGCGCTTTGCGCAGGAGTTAATTCGCCCGACGCAAAAGAAGAGGTTTATAAACTTGAACTTCTTCTCAATCAGGCAGGAATTTCCGAAACAGACAGAAAATGTATTCTTCCAGCAAGAGAAGTTGAAAAAAGAACCAATCAGCCTGCGGCGGCAATTGAACTTAATAACGGAGAAATCTTAACCGGAAAAACCTCCGAACTCCTCGGCTGCTGTTCGGCAATGCTTTTAAACGCGCTTAAATCCCTCGCAGGAATAGACGACGAAATCTTCCTCATTCTTCCCGAGGTTATCAAGCCCGTTCAGCAACTTAAAGTTAACTATCTCGGAAACCATAATCCGAGGTTGCATACTGATGAAACGCTTCTTGCGCTTTCAATTTCGGCGGCAACCGATAAAAACGCCGCGGCGGCGCTTGCTCAACTCAAAAATCTTAAAAACACTGAAATGCATTCAACGGTTATTCTTTCCCCCGTTGATGAAAACACTCTGAAAAAACTCGGAGTCCGCATAACCTGCGACGCTAAAACAAAAAAGCAGAAGATAAAATAGTTGCCGGTAAATAATTCATCTTTCACAATAAAAAACAGGTTCGCTCTGAACCTGTTTTTGTTATTTATTATTCCTGAATACTGTATTCAAATGAAGAGGCATTGTAGCCAAAATATTTTTCAACAAGAGGAGTGAATTCATCTCCGCCGCCGTAGGATTCATCTTTGAGTTCTTTGATTGCTTCGTTTAAGGAATCCTTCCAGCCACTGTATTTAGCGCAGGCAATAACATATTCAATTGTATCAAGTTCGTTTTCAAAAACGAAATAATCCTTTGCCTTTGCGCTCGGGTTGAAACTGAGTTCATCGCAAACTAGAATTTCCGCCTTGCCCGAATCAAGTTGAGAGAGCGCTTCCTCAATATCCGTTGCCTCTTTAACCGATTTGCACTGAGAAGATATCGCGCTGTTTTCCTCAAAGGCTTTCTTTGCGTTTTCGCTTAAAACAACAACTTTTGCGTTTTTGAAATCCGAAAAAGTTTTTCTTTCGCTGTTTTTCGGAGCAACCGCAATGATTCTGTTTGTTATAATCGGCTCGGTGAAGGAATAATCCTCGTTGAAAGTTGCACTGTTTTTCGAAACTCCTCCCATAAGAAGCGCGGCGCTGTATTCATTATTCTTTGAATCAAAGAAACCGCCGTCGTCTTCAAGGGCATAGCCCTCTTCAACCTTTTCAAAAGTGTAACTCTTGAAATCGCCCTTAACATTATCAAAAACGGCTTTGAAAAGTTCCGCTTCAAATCCGCTTGCTTTTGAGTTTTTGTCAATATCAAGAAACGGAGAGCGCGCCTCGTTATATCCGATAATCAACTTTTCAGCGCTGTATTTTTCATTTTTGTTTGATGAACAGCCCGAAAACGCCGCACAAATCAAAACAACCGATAAAAGAATTGCAATAAACCTTTTCATAATATTATCTCCACTTTAATTGGTTTCCAATAATAAAACCACTCAAACATATTAAGCCTTCCCGAATATTATCATTTAAACCTATCAAGCCTTCCCCCTCGGGGGAAGGTGTCGGCGAACACTTGGAGCCGACGGATGAGGGGAATTGAACGGGGGAAGGTGGCTGCAGTATGGCAGACGGATGAGGGGAAATTATCGTAAGAAGGCAAATATATTTGATTTAATTCTATCTTATAACCATTTCAAAGTCAAGAAAAACAAAAACAATTGACTTTGAAATATATTAGTATTAAAATATTAAAAGCAAATTTAAGAAGCAGGTGATAAAATGTTAACACTTGATAAAATCTATAAGGCTTCCCGTGTTCTGAGCGAAATTGTTCGCCAAACGGATATGATTGCCGCGCCGAAACTCAATCCGAGAGCAAATGTTTTTCTTAAAACGGAAAACCTTCAGGTAACGGGTTCTTTCAAAGTTCGCGGTTCATATTATAAAATCAGCCAACTTTCGGATGATGAAAAGAAAAACGGCGTTATTGCCTGTTCCGCAGGAAACCATGCCCAGGGCGTTGCTCTTGCGGCAACAAAAAGCGGCATTAAATCATTAATATGCCTGCCCGAAGGCGCTCCCATCAGCAAGGTTGAAGCAACAAGGAAGTACGGCGCTGAAATCTGTATGGTTAAAGGCGTTTATGACGACGCGTATAATAAAGCGCTCGAACTTCAGAAAGAAAAAAAGATGGCGTTTATTCATCCTTTCAATGATGAAGATGTTATCGCGGGTCAGGGAACAATCGGGCTTGAAATTCTCAATCAACTTCCCGAAGCGGATATTGTTGTTGTTCCGATTGGAGGCGGCGGACTTATCGCAGGCGTTGCTTATGCAATTAAGCAACTGAAGCCGAGTTGCAAGGTTTACGGTGTTCAGGCAAGCGGCGCTCCCTCAATGCAAAAGAGTATTGAAGACGGCGAAATCGAAACCCTTTCAAAAGTCAACACCATTGCCGACGGTATTGCCGTTAAAACCCCCGGAAATCTTACATATGATATCTGCAAAGAATATGTTGACGGGATCATAACCGTAACCGATGATGAAATCGCTCTTGCAATTTTAACCCTTCTTGAACAGCAGAAACTCATTGCGGAAGGCGCGGGCGCAGTTCCCGTTGCTGCCGTTATGAACGGAAAAATTCCCGATATGCAGGGCAAAAACATCTGCTGTCTTGTTTCGGGAGGAAATATTGATGTAACAATTCTTTCAAGGGTTATTGAAAGAGGTCTTCTTATGGGAGGCAGAACAGCCGATATTGTTATCGCGCTTTCCGATAAGCCCGGTCAACTTGCAGGAGTTAGCAGGATTATCGCCGAGCAGGGCGCAAATGTTGTTTCGGTTAACTACGATTCAACCGACCTTGATATGAATATAACCGACTGCTATCTTAAAATCGGAGTTGAAACAAGGAACTTTGAACATATTGCGGCGGTTAAAAACGCACTTACAGAAGCAGGATTTCAGGTCTGTTAAAAATTACGAATTACGAGTGACGAATTACGAATTCCGGGTCGCTTCGCTCCGATTATAATTAATTGATTGAGCGCAGCGAGAAACCGAAAACTCGCAACTCGCAACTCGAAACTAATATAAGGAGCAACCATTATGGAATACGTATCAACTAATAACGCGCCGAATGCAATCGGTCCTTATTCTCAGGCTGTTAAGGCAAACGGCTTGCTTTTCACCTCGGGTCAGATAGCAATCAACCCGAAAACAAACTCGGTTGAAGCAAAAACAATCGAGGAGCAAACAACTCAGGTTTGCGAAAATCTCAAAGCCGTTGTTGAAGCGGCGGGAACTTCAATGGAAAAAGTTGTTAAAACCGTTTGTTTCCTTGCAGATATAAATGATTTTGCCGCATTCAACGAGATTTACGGAAAATATTTCACTTCAAAACCTGCGCGCTCCTGCGTTGCGGTTAAGGATTTGCCCAAAGGCGTTCTTTGCGAAGTTGAACTCATAGCGGAATTATAAAAACTCATTTATCTTAAAACAGCCTTTGAAAAAATCAAAGGCTGTTGTTTATATTCCTATGTTTGACAAATACTATTAAGAAAGGTATAATAGGTTCGAAAGTTTAAATTTTTTTGAGTTTCGGAAGTGGTAGTTTGAAATTAATAGAAAGAAAGTATTATTTAAACAGACTGATTGACCTTAAAGGAACGCCCGATATTAAAATAATATCCGGCATACGCCGCTGCGTAAAATCAAGTTTGCTCCTCGCTTATATTGAACATATAAAAAGAACCGACGATAACGCAAATATTATTTTTATCGACTTTTTCAATATTCAATTTGAGGGTTTAAAAGAATACCAT
>JAFYFO010000172.1 GCA_017543725.1 Eubacterium sp. | reverse complement strand
CGAAAAGTTCAAAAAACTTTGTTATTGTTATAAGATTATTTCTTTCATTTGTGTTTGGAGTGATGTTATAAATCATCAGTCCCCAGGCGCCGAAATAACTCATTCCGAGACCGTAAATAACTATCGCAACGGTTGCCCATATAACTTTTTGCGTTGAGTTAAAACCGTTTGGCGCTGTGAACATCATATAACCGCCAAGCACCCATAGGGGCAGGGGAAGAATGAAAAACGGTCTTATTCGACCCCAGCGGGTTCGCGTTCTGTCGATAATCAGACCTGAAACAGTGTCGTCAACAGCGTCATAAATCGAGGCAAACAGATTTATGTTTGCATATGCCGTTGTGTTTAATTTCAGGAACTGAATCATAAAGAATTCTTTAAATGCGCCGATAAACTGACTTAAATTCTTTTGCCCGAAATTAACCAGAACATATGCGGCAATTTCTTTCGGCGTTAAATAATTCTTTTTTGTGTAGGCAAGTTTATCAAGAACTTCAAGTTCTTCGGCGGTAACCTTTTCATCAACAACTGAATCAGACAAAGCCATTACCTCTTTCAATAATATTATTAATACTATATTATCATAGAGAAGATATTAAATCAATAGTTTATGGCTAAAAATGAATTATTAGTTTTTTGTTGACATTGAACAAAAAAGAGACTAAAATAAACAATGAATAATAATGAAATTTCTAAAAAGGAGTGCATTTTTATGGCAAGCACTTGCCCGAATTGCGGGAAAAAACTCAAATGGTATAATATGAAAGCGGAATGTTCCGAATGCGGAGTTTCAATTCCGAATTTCAACTGGGAAGGAAGGCTTGAGGAAGACGCTGAAAAAGCGGAAAAAAAGTTTGCTTCTTTCTATAAATCAATGAATATTTTTTCATATTCAATATGGGGAACAAAACTCAGAAGGCTGAGAATCATTCTTTCCCTGATTCCCGCAATCGGTTTTATTCTCCCGTGGGGATATCTTGAGAGCGACGCTCAGTCAATCGGCATTGACTTGCTCGGACTTTTCACAAACGGCAAATCCCTGCTCGATGTTATCGGCGATTTCTTTGCAAACAAGAGCGTTTATTTCAGCAATATGGCTTATGAGGGAAACAGCGGCGTTTTAACTTTTTCAATGCTTGCAATTTTTCTTATGCTCCTCAGTTTTGTTTTTGCCGTTATTGCTTTCTTTTTGATTTTATTCACATTCAAACATCCGAAAACCAAAGCGATGGTTGTTTTCGACGCGCTCAGCATTCTCAGCGCAGCGGCAAGTGCCGTTTTCATTATAATGGCTTCAAACAGCGCTTCTTCGCAAACTGCGGTTAATTTCGGCTCGTTTTCGCTTTATAACATCAGCGGCGGTATTTCCTGGGGAATATTCGTTGCAATAGCGCTTCTCGCAGTTGCATTTGCCGCAAATCTTCTTGTTGCAAAAGCGCCTGCAAAGAGCGATGAAGAACTTGAAGAAGAGCGCCTTGCAAAGAAGGTCGCAAAAGAAGAAAAAGAGCGTCAGGAAGATATCAGAAAAGAAAAAGAACGCGAAGAAGCGGAAAAGAGGGCTGCCGAGGAACAGGAGAGAATTGTTGCCGAGGCAAAAGCCAAACTTGAAGCAAAGAAGAAAAAGAAAGAAAAGAAGGACTGATTCCAATGGCGGATAAAAAAGAAAAAAAGATTAAAACAAAGCAGCAGAAAGCGGCTCTTATAAGCGGAATAATCCTTGCGGTTTTATTTGTTTTAACACTGGGAACAAAACTTGCAACAAACCCGAATTCTCCGCTTTATCGCGATTATGCAATTATGATAATGCCAAAATCAATCTCAACAACTTTTGAAGATAAAGAGTTGGTTCTTTATATCGAGAAAAACAAGAACTACGATAAAGAAAAGAGCCAGCCCCTTGAGGCGTTTCAGGTTTATTATTATGAGAATAACGATACCTCGAAAGAGAAAGTTTATCTGAAAAACGGAACCGTTCTCAAAGGCAAAAAAGAGCAATCCAATATGATGGTTTTGCAGTTCCTCGGAAACGCAACGATAACCGATTCGATAATCAGAAACATTCTGAATAAAACGCTTGTTGTTCTCTGCATTTTGCTTGTTTGCTGGCTGATTTATATCTGGTATCTTGACTGGTGCAGAAGGCAGGACAAAAAAGCGCACAGCGCATAGTTGAATTAAGAGTTAAGAGTTAAGAATGAAGAATTTCGGGTCGCTTCGCTCCGATTAATGTTTTAGTTACGAATTAAAGGCTCCCTTGTATAAAGGGAGGCTTTTTTCTTAAAAGCGAAAGGATGAATGAAATAAGAAAAACGAAAAAAACAGGATAGCATAAATATTGAAGAATGACCGCCGAAAAAGAAGCGGGAATTATAAACTGATAAATTTCGCTTCTAAGAAGAATAATTAAACCCAAAATCATAAAACAGCCCGATAAATAAAGGAATTTCGGCGCTGTTTTTTTCTTTTTGATAAGTTTGATAATCCCTGTGATAACAAGACCGATAAAAAAGAGAAAAAGAAGAATGAGCAAAACAATTATTTTCATATTTCTGCAAAGCAAATCAAGCAGAAAATCGTTCTTTGAAGCAAGAATGATATTTCCCTCAATTTCAGCGCCTTTGCCCTTAACGGGGCTGAGAAAAAGGCAGAGTTCCGAGCCTTTTTTAATATCTCCGATATCAATTATATGTATTTGTTTTCCGTATCCCGAAAACTTTTTATCGGTGTTTTGATATATTATTTTCCCCTTAGTGAAAAGAGATATTTTAAGATTATTAGTCTTGATGATAAACTGCGTTTGTGTGCAGGGAGGGGTTTCAAGATTTGAATGAATAAGCATATCCCTGTCAATATCAGCGCTTATTATATCAATTTTTCTGCCGTTATCATCCGTCCACCTGTTTAAAACAATATGCGACGGAGAGGGCGAAAACCGCTCTCCTTTGACCGCAAAAGAAAATGAAAAAACAATAATAATCAAAAGAAAAGCAACAAAACACAAAACGGCTTTCCTGCTTCTGAATACTCTTTTTATTCTTACCACCTCTTATAATAATATGAAGCGGAAAATAAAAAATGCCCCGGATTAAACCGAGGCATATATTGTTTATTAAACTTCTATTTCAAATCCTTTTTCTTTTCTCTGCGCAGCAAGCCCCGCTTCCATCTTTTCCTTTGTTTCTCCTGTGAGATTATAGAAAAGCATCGGAATAACGCAAAGCGCAAGCGAAATTGCAGGGATGAGCGAAATAATGCTGAACATTCCGTTTCTGACAGTGTGGGGCTGAAGAAGCGGGTTTGCGGTTACAGACGCTGAAATTGAAGCAACATCGAGTTTAACAACCATATACATAACTATGATTGCGGAAGTTGCGATTGCATTGCCGAATTTTGTAACAAAACTCTGAATTGCAGAGCCGAGGCCTGTTAAGCGAACTCCCGTTTTCCATTCCATATAATCAAGGCAGTCGCCGGTCATTGCAAACGCACAAACATTGATTGTTCCGCAGGGGATTGTTGAAATGAAAATGCAGGGAACGCAAGCCCAGAAATGGTCGTAGCCGATAAACCACATTGCAAGCGAAGAAGCGCTTCCCATAAGTGATGAAACGATTATAATCTGTTTATATGAGAATTTCTTTATAAGCGGAGTTGTAACAACCATTGCTCCAAACATACCTGCGGCGCTTGCAAGCGCAAGAATCAGAGAAACTTTTGAAAGATTTCCCTGGAGGGCTTTTTCAAGTTCCGCACCCGCTAAGCCGTTTAAATCCTCGCCGATATAAAATGAATATCTAGCAACATGAACAGCGCCTGCCTGGAAGAGATATCTTGCCGCCGAAAGAATTCCCATAAGCGCCGTTAACATAAGCGGCTTG
>JAFYFO010000018.1 GCA_017543725.1 Eubacterium sp. | reverse complement strand
TGCTATTTCAGAGTATCCTGATGCATCAACAATAACTGCTAAACTTGATGCACTCATCAAAAAACCTATTTATTCAATCAACAGAAATGCTCTCAAAGAGTACGAAGAAGAGTATTTTGAAAAGAAATGCGCTAAGTCAAAGGAAATGATTACCGAGGCTAAAAATGTTATCCCCGGCGGCGTTCAGCATAACCTTGCTTTCAACTATCCTTTCCCGATTGTTATGACTAAGGCTAAGGGCAACAAACTCTATGATATCGACGGAAACGAATATTTCGATTTCCTTCAGGCAGGCGGACCGACAATTATCGGCTCGAACGACGATGTTGTTAAAGAGAAAGTTAAGGAACTTCTTGACGATTGCGGACCTTCAACAGGTCTTTTCCACCCCTATGAATACAAACTTGCAAAGAAAATCAGTGAGTGCGTTCCTTCAGTAGAAATGTTCCGTATGCTCGGTTCGGGAACTGAGGCTTGTATGTGCGCAGTTCGTGTTGCCCGTCTTGCAACAGGACATAAAAACATTATTAAAATGGGCGGCGCTTATCACGGTTGGTCAGACCAACTTGCTTGGGGTATGCGTGTTCCCGGAACTCTCAACCTTCAGTCGCACGGTGTTCCGCTCTTTGTTTTCAAACACACTCAGGAGTTCTTCCCGAACGACCTCAAGAGCCTTGAATTCAAACTCAAACTCAATAAGTTCCGCGGCGGCACTGCTGCTGTTTTCCTTGAGCCAATCGGCCCCGAATCAGCAACCCGTCCGGTTGATAAAGATTTCCCGAAGGGCGTTCAGGCTCTCTGCCGCAAATATGGCGCGCTTCTTGTTTGCGACGAAGTTGTAACAGGATTCAGAATCGGAATTTCAGGCGCTCAGGGCTACTACGGAATCGACCCGGATATAACAATCTTCGGTAAGATTATCGCAGGCGGATATCCCGGAGCAGGCGGAATCGGCGGACACAGAGAAGTTATGAAATATCTTGGCGCAGGTCTTGATAAGGCTGAGGGCAAGAAGATTCATAAGGCAATGTGCGGCGGAACAATGGCTGCAACTCCGATTTCCTGCGTTGCGGGCTACACTGTTATTGAAGAAATTGAAAAGAGAAACGCTTGCCAGGTTGCAGGCAAAATGGCTGACAGACTTGTTAAAGGTATTAACGAAAGCATCAAGAAGTATGACCTTCCGTTCGTTTGCTATAATATCGGCTCTGTTTGCCACCTTCACACTGTTGCAACAATGCACTTCAAAGTTGACTGGAAGAAGCCTTGGACTATTCCTGCAACTCTTAACGAAACAGGCATTCGTCAGACAGAAATGCAGTATATGGGCGCTGCTTATATGGCTGAAGGACTTGTTACCCTCGCAGGTTCAAGACTTTATACTTCAAGCGCTTATACCGAAGAGGATATTGATGAATGTATTGCTCGTTTCGATAAAGTTCTTTCTAAGTGCGAAAAGATTGATTATTAATTGATTGATAATTGGTAGGGGAGCGGGCAACTGCTCCCCTTACATAAAAGGAGAAAAATTTATGGCTTACGAAATTCAGGAGGCTAAGGAATTAGTCGTTAAAGCCGGCAAGGAACTCATTGAAAAGGGTCTTATTGCCAGAACTTGGGGAAATGTTTCCGCAAGAATTTCCGAAACCCAGTTTGTTATAACCCCTTCGGGAAGGGCATATGAAGATTTAACTCCCGAGGAAATCGTTGTTGTTAATATCGACGATTGCTCATATGAGGGAGATATCAAGCCATCTTCGGAAAAGGGCGTTCACGCTGCGGCTTACCGCCATCATCCGACAGTTGATTTTGTTATCCACACCCATCAGAAGGCAGCAACAATTGTTTCCATAACTGGAATGACGATAACAAATGTTTATGATGAATTCAAAGGCGTTCTCGGCGACACTGTTCCCTGCGCTGCATATGCTATGTCAACAACCGATTCCCTTCGCAAGAAGGTTGAAATGAGCATTATGACAAATCCGAATGCGCGTGCAATTATGATGATGCACCACGGAACAATCTGTATGGGCGATGATTACGACCATGCTTTTGCTCTTGCAGAAAATCTTGAAAAATGCTGCGAAAAGGTTATCAAGGATAACTATCTTCGTCATTCCTGGGCAAAAACCTATTCTGATGATGATAAAAGAGCATATTTCCTCAAGAAAAACGGCGCTCAGTTTATGCCCGATGAAATCTGCGATTTGGGCTCTTCAATCAGAAACGGCAACACTTTCACCTTAACAGTCGGCGGTGAAACAGTTGATGTTGATATTGAAACAGGCGTTGGAATCAACGGTATTGCTCCGAAAGTTGAAAAGATTCACAGAGCTATTTACAAAACCGAGGATTGCACAATTATCCGCCATCTCACCTCAAAAGATATCGTTGCGGTTTCCTGCACAGGCGATGATATGATTCCGATGATAGACGACTTTGCTCAGATTGTCGGCGTTGATGTTAAGAATTGCCCGTGGATAGACGGCGACACAGATGATTGCGCAAAAGAAATCGGCAAGGCAATTGATAACAGAAATGCTGTTCTCATTCAGGGCAACGGCGCTCTTGTAACAGGAAACAACGAGGGCGATATGGAAGCGCTTGATATTATTATGAACAAGGGCTGCCAGGCAGTTATTGATGTTGATATCTTCAACAGAGCGCATTATGTTCCGAAACTCGAATGTTTCCTTATGAGAACGGTTTATCTTGCAAAGTATTCAAAAAAGATAGACGAAAAATAATTTCAGACTGTGTTAAAAGGGCATAACCGCGCAAGTGTTTTTTAATACACATTTTTTGTAGGGAGCGGCGACCTCGACGCTCCGTGTGCGTAGCACCCTTAAAATATCAATTTTAAAATTCCCGAGAATATCGAATTCTCGGGAATTTTTGCGCTTTTCGTTTTTTGCTCGGGGGTAGTATCTATATACAATACATCTTTAATACTAATTGACTATTTTTTTGTATTGATGTATAATTGTACAAAGGGGTGTTATATATGAAAAAAATTATTATGAGATTCATTTGTCTAATTGTTTCTGTGATACTGCTTTTTTCTGCTTGTTCAATTAAAGATTTGAGTTTTTCATCTAAGGATTTAAAAGGAACTCCCTATTCGATTTGTAATGGAACAAGAAGAATTTGGTATCTAATTGAGCGTAATAGTGAAGAAACACTGATACCATTGGCATATTGTGTAGCAGAAAAGGGAAAAATGATGTATTTTCCATATCTTACTCGTGACATATCATTGTACGATTATTCCAAAATGACAGATGATGAAATAATAGAAAAATTGTATAAAATAAGAAAAGACAAATACATCGATTTAGTAAGACAAAGAGGCGGAACCGAAAAAACAAAAATTGATAAATATAAGGAACCGGAATATGCTCCGATTAATTATGAATTAGTTAAAGATGATAGCACCGGTGAAATTGTGCAGGAACGTCTTTATGCCGATATTGAAAGGCTCACATATGATTTATCTAACTATAGTAAATTTGAATTTGAACCAATCCCAACAGAGTTAATATTTATCAGACAGGGAGAGTATACTGTCAATATGAATGAAAAACAATTTTGCGGATATCAAACTGTATCTACAGACTCTTTTGATTCAAAAGAATACTACTGGCTAACTTGTGTGGACAATGAATCAACTGTGAAATTGGAATTAGATAAAGAAAATAATAATTCAATTAAAACGGTTCCTTATCAAATTAAGAATGAGTATTATTACAATAACGAGATATATAATAATAAGAATATTCTGTTTTAACTGTGAAATGAACCGATTTTCCGGCGCTTATTTTTATGAATAATTGGGGAATATTAAAAATTAGGAATATATTCCTAAAAAAATAAAAATAACAAAATTTTAGGAATGAAATCCTAAAACTATTGACTTAATCATAATCAGGTATTATAATGTTAATAGTAACGATAGGAGTGATTCTATGAAATCTATAATAGAAAGAACAGAATATCTGGAATGGTTAAAACGCTGGAAGGATAAGCAGATAATCAAGGTTGTATCCGGAGTGCGCCGCTGCGGCAAATCAACACTTTTTGAAATATATAAAGAATACTTGTTATCAACAGGTGTAAATGCCAAACAGATTATTTCAATTAATTTTGAGGATTATGATTTTGAAGAACTGAATACGGCAAAAGCACTATATGCTTATGTAAAGAGTCTGCTTCAAAAGGATAAAATGAATTATATTTTTCTTGATGAAGTGCAGCATTGCAAAGAATTTGAAAAAGTAGTTGACTCTCTATTTATAAAAGATAATTGTGATGTATATATAACAGGTTCAAATGCTTATTTTATGTCAAGTGAACTCTCAACACTTTTGTCGGGAAGATATATAGAAATAGAAATGCTTCCGCTTTCTTTTTCTGAATTTGTTAATTCACTTGAAAGCCCATATGATGCTTTATCAAACAGAGAGAAGTTTAATCTTTATATTTATTACAGTTCTTTCCCATTTATTGCAAAATATAACAGTTTTTCAGATGATTCAAAGGACTATTTAAAAGGAATATTTGATACAATACTTTATAAAGATGTTGCAGGTAGATTAAATGTTGCTGACACAACATCACTTGAAAATGTTGCAAGATTTATTCTGTACAGTATAGGAAACAAAATATCCCCAACAAAGATTTCCAATACATTAAAGTCAAGTGGGAAGAGCATTGACCAAAAAACGGTTGATAAGTATTTAAAAGGTTTAAAAGAATCAATGCTTATTTATGAAGCGTCAAGATTCAATATTAAGGGCAAGCAATATCTTTCAACCCAAAGCAAGTATTATGCAGTTGATGTTGGCTTGAGAAATCTTCTTGTTAAAACAAGAGAAAGCGATATTGGTCATATCCTTGAAAACATTGTTTATCTTGAATTGAAACGCAGATATAAATCGGTTTATGTCGGAGAAACAGATTTCGGCGAAGTTGATTTTGTAACTGTAAACGGAAATGATTATGAGTATTTTCAGGTTTCGGCAACGACGCTTGATGAAAACACTTTACGAAGAGAACT
>JAFYFO010000017.1 GCA_017543725.1 Eubacterium sp. | reverse complement strand
GCAAGACCGCTCTGTGTTTTTGATGTTTTGAGAAAATATCTTGAATACAGGGGATATAATGTTAAATTTGTTCAGAACTTTACTGATGTTGATGATAAAATTATCAGAAAAGCAAATGAAGAGGGAATTTCTTTTTCTGAAGTTTCCGAAAAATACATAAATGAATTCTGGAAAGACGCAAAAGGTCTCAATTTCAAAGAAGCAACTCATCATCCCAAGGCAACGGAAAACATAGATGAGATAATTGAAATTATTGAAAACCTTATTGAAAAAGGCTATGCGTATGAAGTTAACGGCGATGTTTACTACAGAGCGCTTAAATTCAGCGGCTACGGAAAACTTTCACATCAGCCGATAGACGACCTTCAGAGCGGCGCAAGAATTGCCGTTGACGATATCAAGGAAAACCCCCTTGATTTTGCGCTTTGGAAGGCTGCAAAGGAAGGCGAGCCCTATTGGGAATCCCCCTGGGGAAAGGGAAGACCCGGCTGGCATATTGAATGCAGTGCAATGAACAGAAAGTATCTCGGCAAAACGATTGATATTCACTGCGGCGGTCAGGATTTGATTTTCCCGCACCACGAAAACGAAATTGCACAGAGCGAAGCGGCAAACGACGCACCGTTTTCAAAATACTGGATGCACAACGGATATATCAATGTTGATAATGTTAAGATGAGCAAATCACTCGGAAACTTCAAAACCGTTCGCGAAATTGCAGATGTTTACGGATATGAAGTTATAAGATATTTCCTCATTTCTTCCCATTACCGTTCACCCATTAACTATTCTCTTGAAATTATTGAACAGTGCAAATCTGCTCTTGAAAGGCTCTATACCTGCCGTGAATCGCTTGATTTTGCCCTTAAAAATGCAAAAGATATTGAAGATGATGAAGAACTTCTCAATGTTATTAATTCAAGAAAAGAGCAGTTTATAAACGCTATGGATGACGACCTCAACACTGCGGACGGTCTTGCAGCAATCTTTGAACTTGTTAAAGATATAAACACAAGAATTCTTGATAAAGAAGTTTCAAAGAATGTTTGCGAAACTGCTGCAAAGATTTTTGATGAACTCTGCTCAGTTCTCGGAATCCTTTATAACAGAAAGAGCAACGACCTCGATTCTGAAATTGAAGCGCTTATTGAACAAAGGCAGAACGCTCGTAAAAATAAAGATTGGGCAACCGCCGATAAAATCAGGGATGATTTAAAGGCTAAAGGAATAATATTAAAAGACACACCAAACGGCGTAACATGGACAAAGGAGTAAATTATGATTGACAGAGTTAAATTCAAGGATACTGAAGTATCCCGTCTCGGTCTCGGCACAATGCGTTTACCCTGCAAAACCGCTTTCAAAAGAGAAGCAAATCCGCTAATTGACTATGAAAAGGGCTGTGAACTGGTTGACCTTGCATATCAAAACGGAGTTAACTATTTTGACACTGCATATATTTACCATGCGGGAAAAAGCGAAAAATTCATTGGTTCCGCTTTAAAGAAATACCCCAGAGATACATATTTTCTTGCTGATAAACTTCCGATGTGGCTTGTTACAAGAAAAGGCGAAATGGAAAGAATTTTCAATAAGCAACTCGAAAGAACAGAACACGACTTTTTCGATTTCTATCTTCTTCATTCGCTTGATGAGGGCAACTGGAAGAAATGTAAGAAGTATGGCGCAGTTGATTTTGTTGACCAAAAAAGGAAAGAAGGAAAAATCAAATATATCGGATTTTCCTTCCACGGAACTATTGAAGATTTGAAAGAAATTGTTCCTGCATATGATTGGGATTTTGCTCAGATTCAGATGAACTATCTTGACTGGAAAAATCAAAACGCCAAAG
>JAFYFO010000171.1 GCA_017543725.1 Eubacterium sp. | reverse complement strand
ATATTACAAAGAGGTTAAAATTGCCCCGAAGCAATTGAAGAGTTAATTTTTATATGTTATTATACATTTACTTATAAATAAAGGATGTTACTATGGATTTAACATTATCGGGTAATAAACTGAAAACAACAAAACTTCTGAACGGCGAAACAGTTAACTATTCAATAGCTTTTTTTGCCGTTTCAATGCTTTTTGTTTTTCTCAAACAGTTGCTCAGAATTGCATTTTCGCTCAGCACTCAACCGTCGCTTGGCATTTCTTTTGCAATTTGCGCGGCTGTTTTATTTGTTATAAACAAAAAATTTGTTTTCAACCATAATCAAAGAGGCTCGCTATTTAAGCAAATCATTTTCTACCTGCTGAATATCGGCGTTGATTTGGCGCTTTTCAAGGTTTCGGATTTTGTTTTCAGAAATATTGAAAACGCTGATGACTCGCTTGCGTTTATTATCAGCGCCTTTGCCTTTTATTTCTTTAACTATTACTTTCAGAGAATCATTGTTTTTGACTGCACAAATAATCCGATAAAAAGAAAGGGCGGAAAAGCCTATAAAGCCTTTTTTGAAAACAGATTCATTCTGCTTTCAATGCTTCTTGCGCTTATTTCAATATCTTTTGTTTACCTTGTTTCAACAATGTTTCCGTTTGGCAATTTCACCGTTATGAGAATGGATTTATACCATCAGTACGGACCGCTTTTCTGCGAACTTTATGACAGGGTTGTTAATCATCAGAGTTTTCTTTACTCCTGGAATTTGGGCGGCGGCTCCTCCTTCCTCGGAAACTATTTCAACTATCTCTCCTCCCCACTATCCTTCATCATCTTTTTGTTTGACAGAAAGGAAATGACCTTTGCTATAACAACAATGGTTGCCGTTAAAGGTATTCTCAGCGCAGGCGCATTCTCGCTTTATCTCAAACATTCTCAGAAGGGACATTCCTTTGCTTCTTCCGCTTTCGGCGTTTTCTATGCCTTTTGCGGATATTTCCTTGCTTATTACTGGAACATTATGTGGATGGACGCGCTTATTATTTTTCCGTTCATAGTTCTTGGAATTGAAAGAATAATCAACGAAAACAAGCCGCTTTGCTATATCGTTTCTCTCTGCGTTCTTTTTTACAGCAGTTATTATATGGGATATATGGCTTGCATTTTTTCGGTTGTTTACTTTATTGCGTACTTCTTTATTTCCGCCGAAATCAATTCAAAGAAGTCAATCGCAAGCGAAAAAAAGGCCAATGCTTTTGCTAAACTTTATGAAAACAGATTTATAAACCGCGGAATAACATTTGCGCTATCCTCGCTGCTTTGCGGTGCGCTTTGCGCCTTTGTTCTTATTCCCGTTTATATGATTTTGCAGCAATCTTCCGCAACAACGGATACTTTCCCTTCTTCATTTGAATCCTATTTTGATATTTTCAGTTTTATCAGTTCACACCTTGCAGGGCTTGAAACAACCATCCGCTCATCGGGCGACGATGTTTTGCCGAATGTTTACTGCTCTGTTTTAACCGTTATCCTGCTTCCGCTATACCTTATTAACAAGGATATCAGGCTCAAGGAAAAAACGGTTTACATTCTGCTCCTCATTTTCTTCCTTTTCAGTTTCGACTGCAACTATGCAAATTTCATCTGGCACGCATTTCATTTTCCGAATGATTTGCCGTACAGATTTTCATATATGTATTCCTTCCTGCTCCTTGTTATCGCCTTCAAGGCGCTCAAAAAATTCAAGTCGCTTGAATACAGGGATATTGCTTTTTCCGGAATACTCTGGGTTGCGGCGCTTGTTCTTTTTGAAAAATTCCCGACTGAAAAATTCACAGAATCAACTGTTTATATCTCGCTTGCCTTTGTTATTATCTGGACGGGCGTTCTTATGCTTATCAAAAACAACAAACTGAGCGAGGTTATTATCGGAATAACAATTATTTCAATCGCTTTCAGCGAAGTTATCATTGCGGACACATCTTCATATGTTTTCACTCAGAAACAAAACGATTATGTTTTAAACTACGACACATATGAAGAAGCGATTGATAAAACCTACTCCGCCGACGATTCCCTTTACAGAAGCGAACTCTGCTATCTCGACACAAGAATGGACCCCTGCCTTTACGGATACCGCGGAATGAGCGTTTTTTCCTCAATGGCTTACGAGGACTATTCTCAGACGCAGTTCAATTTAGGACTTGCAGGAAACAGAATAAATTCCTACACATATAACACGCAAACGCCTGTTTACAATATGATGTTCGGCATAAAATACCTTATGCAAAAAGAAGACTATATCATACCGAGCGGCGAATTCTATAATCAGACTTTTGCAACGAAGGATAACCAAACAAAAGTTTTTGAAAACAAATACTTTTTGCCCTTCGCCTTTGAAACCTCGTCGGATATTTCAGAGTGGATTAACGAAGAAGGAAATCCATTTGAAGTTCAGGAGGATTTGATAGACAGAGCGGCAGGCGTTTCGGATTTGTTCGTTCCCGTTGAATACGGAGAAACCCAGTGCGAGGGCTGCACCAGCGATGATGTTACCGAAAACGGAACTTATTTCTATACAGCAAACAGCACTGATGAAATAAGCGGAACAATTGATGTTAAAATCAAAGCAACTCAGAGTTCAAACATCTATGTTTATTTAACCTCCCCCGTTATCGAAAATGTTAATTACTATTGGAACAAAGAGGAAGAGAGCAAATATCCGAATTTCGACGAGCCGTATATCATTGATTTGGGCTATCACAAAAAGGGCGATGAAATAACCGCCTCCCTTTCCCTTTCCGGAACTGATAACGACAGTTCATATTTTGAAATATACGCATATTCAGTTGATAAGGAAGTTTTAAACTCCGCTTATGACATTCTGAAACTCGGCGCGCTTGATGTTTCATCATTCAGCGATACCGAAATTGAGGGAACTATCAACGCAGGATATAACGGATATATTTACACTTCCATTCCCTATGATAAGGGCTGGAGCGTTTATATTGACGGCAAAAAGGCTGAAACAATCAAAATCGGAGACTGCCAACTCGGCGCTAAAATCAAAGAGGGCAGCCATAAAATCCGATTCAAATACACCCCTGTCGGACTTAAAGCAGGCGCGGCTGTTTCCGCGTTTGCGTGGCTTGCTGTTCTGATAATTCTTGCTTTGAGGAAAACAAAATTCTCAAATTTGGTAAAAACCTCTAAAAAGAAGTGAAATAATCTGTTAAACATTTAACATATAATTTGAATTATTGTGTTTCTTTTTGGAGTTATTTGTTGTAAAATATGAATAAATAAAATCATGGCTAAGAGAGGAGATTTATTATGCCAAGAATAACAGCACTTGATGTTCAGACAATTCCTTACGGACCGCTCGGAATAATTGCACTGCCCGGATGCGAACTCCTTGCAGAGAAGATTGACAATTATATTGTTAACTGGAGAAAAGAGCAGGCTGAGGACCACAAAAACACCATTGCTTTCTACGGCTACCAGCGCGACACTTATATTATCAACACAACTGTTGCGCGTTTCGGAAGCGGAGAAGGAAAAGCGGTTATCAACGAAAGCATCAGAGGATATGATTTATATATTATCTGCGATTGCTTCAATTATTCCGTTACATATGAAATGTACGGACTTAAGGCAATGAAGTCTCCCGACGACCATTTTTCTGATTTGAAAAGAGTTATTTCCGCCGCTTCAAGCAAGGCAAAGAGAATCAATGTTATTATGCCAATGCTCTATGAAGGCAGACAGCATAAGCGCTCTTCAAGAGAATCTCTCGACTGCGCTATGGCTCTTCAGGAACTCACATCACTCGGCGTTGAAAACATCATAACCTTTGACGCTCACGACCAGAGAGTTCAGAATTCAATTCCGCATAAATCATTTGAAAATGTTATGCCTTCCTATCAGCAGATTAAATCAATTGTTAATACTGTTGACGACCTTATTATCGACCCCGACCATCTTATGATAATTTCACCCGACGAGGGCGCGCTTCACAGATGTATTTATTTTGCAACTAAACTCGGCGTTAACCTCGGTATGTTCTATAAGAGAAGGGACTACACAAGAGTTGTTAACGGAAGAAATCCGATTGTTGACCATCAGT
>JAFYFO010000170.1 GCA_017543725.1 Eubacterium sp. | reverse complement strand
CGCTCTTCAGGAGGGCTTGAAGATTAACGTTTGCCTCTTCGATAATCTCGGCTGGGGTTGTATTGAAAATCTTCAGAACAATCAGGGAACAGATACCTTCGGAACTGTTTTCAGAGCAAGAAATCCCGAAACGGGAATGCTCGACGGCGAGGATATGACCGTCGATTTTGCAAAAATTGCCGAAGGCTACGGCGCAAAAGGTTATTCAATACATAATTCAGCAGAACTCAGAGCGGCTCTTGAAGACGCTAAGAAACAAACAAAATCAGTTGTTTTCGATATCAAAGTTCTTCCCAAAACAATGACACCAGGCTTTGAAAGTTGGTGGCGTGTTGGCGTTGCCGAAGTTTCAAAGAGCGAAACCGTTGCCGCAGCATATAAAGATATGCAGGAAAACATTGCAAAAACATTTGATTATTAATTAGTTGTTTTTGCAATTAAGAATTAAGATTTAAGAATTAAGAATTTAGGGCGGGACACCCGCACCCGATTGTAGTTGTTATGAAAAAAGAAAATATTATTGAAGAAAAAACATTTAATTTTTCAAAGCAGATTGTTGGTCTGTATTTTCAAATTATGAAAGATAAGAAAGAATTTGTTTTGTCAAAGCAATTACTGAGGTGCGGAACAAGCATAGGGGCAAATGTTGCCGAATCCCAGGCTGCGCAAAGTTTGAATGATTTTATTTCAAAACTCAGTATTGCACTGAAAGAAACGAGTGAAACTAAGTATTGGCTCAGGTTAATGCGTGAGTTTGAATTTGTCGATGAAATGAAATACAGCACTCTTATAGCAGATTGCGATGAGATTTACAGAATCCTTTCAAGCATTATAATCAGCAGCAAAGAAAAACTGAATTCTTAATTCGTATTAAAAATTTATAAAATGAGAGAAATAGTTAATTGAATGAATCAATGAATAATTGTTTGAGCGAAGCGAGTAACCAAAATTCTTCATTCTTCATTCTTAACTCTTAATTCTCCGAAGGAGGAAAAATGTTAGATCCCAACAAAGTTAAACTTGCTATTGCGCCGATTGGCTGGACAAACGACGATATGCCCGACCTCGGTGCTGAAAACACCTTTGAGCAGTGCATTTCCGAAATGGCGCTTGCAGGATTCAAAGGTTCTGAAATCGGAAACAAATATCCCGCAGACCCCGATGTTTTAAAGCCCTATCTTGATATAAGAGGACTTCAGATTTGCAACGCGTGGTTTTCATCTTTCTTAACCTCAAAGCCCTATAAGGAAACAATTGAGGCTTTCAAGGCTCACGCAGACAAACTTTATAAACTCGGCGCAAGAGTTATCGGCGCATCGGAGCAGGGCAATTCAATTCAGGGCGATTTAACAAAATCAATCCTTGATGAAAAGCCTTACTACACTGATGAGCAGTGGGCAATCGTTGCAAAGGGCTTCAATGAAATGGGCGCTTATGCAAAATCAAAGGGAATGTTTTTCACCGTTCACCATCATATGGGAACGGGCGTTCAGACTGTTGAAGAAATTGATAAACTTATGGAACTCACCGACCCCGAACTTGTTTATCTTCTTTTCGATTCGGGCCATCTCACCTTTGCGGGTATCGACCCCGTGCCGGTTCTTAAAAAGTATGTAAACAGAATCAAGCATGTTCATCTTAAAGATGTTCGCCTTGATGTTTATAACAATCAGGTTGTTCCTCAGCATATGAGTTTCCTTGACGCTGTCCGCGCAGGTGTTTTCACAGTTCCCGGTGACGGCGATGTTGATTTCAAGCCGATATTTGATATCCTTGCCGAAAACAATTATGAAGGCTGGGTTGTTGTTGAAGCAGAGCAGGACCCTGCTAAAGCAAATCCGTTTGAATACGCTGTTAAAGCAAGAAAGTATATCAAAGAAACTGCAGGACTTTAAAGAATTCAAACCGCCCACGGCATTTGCCGCTGGCGGTTTTTTGAGTATTGACAAGGTGTGGTATAATATAGGCGGTGATTTTATGATTAAGAATTATTATGTTGAAGCGGGAGAGGGTAAGCCTTTGATTCTTCTTCACGGAAACGGCGAAGACAGCAGCATTTTCAAGTTTCAGATTAACCGTTTTTCGGAACACTTCCATATTTACGCGCCCGACACAAGGAGCCACGGAAAAACTCCGAGGGGCGAAAAGCCGTTCACACTTGAGCAGTTTGCCGAAGACCTTAAAGATTTTATGGACGACAGAAATATTGAAAAGGCGAATATTCTCGGCTTTTCCGACGGGGGAAATATTGCGCTGATTTTTGCAGTTAAATATCCCGAAAGAGTTGATAAACTTGTTTTAAACAGCGCAAATTTTATTCCCGAAGGGCTGAATACGCGCTTTTTGATATGGACGAAAATTCGCTGTTTTTTTGCATCAATGATGAAAAACTCTTCAAAAATGCAAAAGAAATACGAACTTATGTCCCTTATGCTCAACGAGCCGAATTTAACGGAGGAGGATTTGAAATCAATCAAATCAAAAACCCTTGTTATCGCAGGAAAAAAAGATTTGATTAAAAAGAGCCATACCGAAAAAATCGCCGGATTAATCAGCGATTCAAAACTTGTTTTTATAAACGGAAATCATGCGACTGCAAGGGTTAACCCGAGGGATTTCAACAGGGAAGTTCTTGATTTTTTGATTGATTAGGCTCAAACGGCAAAATTATGCTTGAAATATAAAAATTAAGTTGTATAATAATAGTGATTAGTCTATTATAGTTTGCGGAGTGATTTTTTGAGAACATTTTATGTTTTGGTTATCATTTTTGATATAATGATTTTGCTTATGGGCGTTCTCGTTATTGCGGACAAATATATGAGACGCCGCAGAGTTGAGCATCATTTTATTTTTCGTCCCTTTATTAAGGGGGATAAAAAAGGATATGCTCTTTATGACGATGAAGAAAAATATGTCTATTATGCTGTTAAGGAAAAGGAAGAGGATGATTATTCTTTATACACCTTTAAAGACTGCGGCAGCAAGCAAACTTCAACTCATAAAGTTTCTGTTATGCTAAGAAATAACAATGCACCGAATTACTCGGGAAAAACCTTTATGTTTGATGATAAGGAAGTTTGGGGAATACTCAGCAAGAGGGGCTATTTCTTCCAGAAAACAATTGTTAACGAAAGCCTGAAACAATATAAAATCAGAAACGATTCAAAAATTATCGGCTACATAAGAAACTGGGCTGAAACCCCCGAACAATACAGCCTGAGAACTTATGACAGAAAACTTGATAATCTCTTTTTGCTTCTCTTTGCGATTGCAAGAACCGAAAAGAAGCATAGTAAAAGCAAAAAAACCGACGCTTAGTTAAATATTCTAAGCATCGGTTTTATTTTTTTATCAGTTTAACAACGGTTTCAATATGTTCAGTGAAGGGGAACATATCAACGCTCTGAATTATTTCGGCTTTGTATTCTTTTTCGGTAAGCGTTTCAAGGTCCCTTGCAAGGGTTTTCGGATTGCAGGAAATATAGATTATTTTCTGCGGTTTGAGTTTCAGCAGGGATAAAAGAAATTTCCTGCTTGCGCCCGCCCTCGGAGGGTCCATAAAAACAACGTCGAAATGCTCTTTTTCCTTTGCAAGTTCGTTGATTAGTTGAGCCGCGTCCGCTTCAATAAAAAAGATGTTTTCGCATTTGTTTTTCTTTGCGTTTATAACGGCGTCTTTAACGGCGTTTTTATTCAGTTCAACGCCGAGAACCTGCTTTGCGCTTTTCGAGGCGATAATTCCTATTGTTCCCGTTCCGCAGTAGGCGTCAAAAACCGCCTCGGTGCCGCTGAGGGCGGCATAATCAATCGCTGTTTTATAAAGAATTTCGGTTTGAACGGGATTAACCTGATAGAAGGATGCGGGCGAAATTCTGAAAGTGCACGAGCAAAGAATATCTTCGATATATCCTTTTCCGTAAAGGATTTTGCTTTGTTCGCCGAGAAAGAGATTTGTGTCCGTTGTGTTGATATTCTGAACGACGGTTGTTATTTCGCCGTGCTTTTTCAAAAGGGCTTTAACGAAATTGCTTTTTGACGGAAAAACAGGGGATGCCGTTACTATAACAACCATTATTTCTCCGCTTTTAAAGCCCTTTCTTATCAGAATATGCCTCAGAAAGCCGCTTTTGGTTCTTATATCATAGGGCGGTATTCTGAATTCATCAGCAAGTTTTCTGATGCTTAAAATGATTTCATCCGCTTTCTTATCGTCGAGAGCGCAATAATCAATGGGAATAATCTTTTTTGATGTGCTTTGATAAACGCCCGATACGCATTTTTTGCGTTTGAAATCATAATAAAAAGCGCACTGAACTTTATTTCTGTAGTTAAACGGGTTTTCCATCGGGATAATCTTTTCGACTTTCCCGAATTTTGAAAGCAGGTTATCAATGCGGTTTTGCTTATAGGCGAGTTGGCTTTCATATTCATCAAGTTGAAATCTGCAAGCCCCGCATTTTTTGAATTGTTTGCACTGCATATTTTTCTCCTGAGTGATGCTTTACTGATAGATTTATAATAACATTAAATGCGGTGCATTTCAACAATTTAGTGATTTACCACAATAAAGTTATTATAACCAAACCTATTTTTATAAATATAATAATATTGCAAAATCAAATAAAAAGTGATAAAATATTCTATCGAAAATTGCGGTTTGTCTATTTTTACTATCAAGGAGGAAAATATGGCAGAATATATTAATATGACAAAAGAAGAATTGCTCAGAGAAAAAGAAGTTCTTGAGAAAAAGTTTAATGAATATAAGTCAATGGGTCTTGCGCTTGATATGTCGAGAGGAAAGCCCTGCAAGGAGCAACTTGATTTATCAATGGGAATGTTCACTCCCGATTTCGATTATATGGAAAACGGAATAGACACAAGGAACTATGGTATTCTTGACGGTATTCCGAGTTGCAAAAAACTCTTTGCCGAACTTCTCGGAGTTGATGTTAAGAACATTATTGCAGGACCGAACGCGAGCCTGACTCTTATGTTTGACTACATAACCCAGTGTTTTGCTCACGGCGTTCTCGGCGAAACTCCGTGGAGGGATGTTGAGAATATCAAATTCCTTTGCCCCGTTCCGGGATACGACAGACATTTCACCATTCTTGAATACTTCGATATTGAAATGATTAATATTCCGATGAATGATGAAGGCCCCGATATGGATAAAATCAGGGAACTTGTTAAAGACCCGAGCGTTAAGGGAATGTTTTGCGTTCCAAAGTATTCAAACCCAACGGGTATAACATACAGCGACAGAGTTGTCAGAGAAATTGCATCTCTTAAACCTGCCGCAAAGGATTTCAGAATTATCTGGGATAACGCTTATTTCATTCACGACCTTGATGAAAACGGCGATAAACTTCTCAATATATTTGATGTTCTTCCCGAATATTCAAATGAGGATATGGTTATTGAAGTTTGCTCAACTTCAAAAATAACTTTCTCGGGCGCGGGCGTTTCGGCAATTGCCGCTAGCGAAGCGAATGTTAATCAAATTATGGGCAGACTCAACTGCCAGACAATCAGTTATGATAAGATGAATCAGTTGCGTCATTCAAGATTTTTCAAAGACGCGGCGGCTGTTAAAGAGCATATGAGAAAGCATGCGGCAATTCTTAAACCGAAGTTTGAAATTGTTTTAAAGCATCTTGAAAACGAACTCGGCGGGCTCGGAGTTGCCTCCTGGGTTGAGCCGAAGGGCGGATATTTCATCTCTCTTGATGTTATGGAGGGATGCGCTAAAAGAGTCGGCGAACTCTGCAGGGAAGCGGGAGTTGTTTTAACCCCCGTCGGCGCAACATTTCCTTATAAGAAGGATTCAAAAAACAGCAATATAAGAATTGCTCCGTCTTTTCCGCCTGTTGATGAACTCGATTTGGCGGCAGGAATACTTTGCACAAGCGTTAAACTTGCGGCAATTGAAAAGTTGGTTTCATAATGAATATTGGTGCTTCAACTTCGTGCTTTTATCCGCTTGAAACGGAAAAAGCGCTGAAAAAAGTTATTGATTTAAAATTTAAAACTGCTGAAATATTTTTCAACACCGTCAGCGAACTTGAAGACGGTTTTGTTCTTGATATGAAAAAGCAGGCTGATGAAGCGGGGTGCAGAATTCTTTCCGTTCATCCTTTTTCTTCAGCGCTTGAAAACACCTGCATTTTCGGCGAATACAAAAGAAGATACGAGGATTATATCGGCTTATATCAAAAACATTTCCACGCGGCTGCGCTGCTTGGAGCGGATGTTGCCGTTATCCACGGAGCGCTTGCGAGGCAGAAAAGGGATTTGCCAAAAGAGTTATATTTTGAGCGTTTTGCCTCGCTTGTTGAACTCGGGAAAAAAGAGGGAGTTCGCGTTTGTCAGGAAAATGTTGTTCGTTTCAGGAGCGAATCCCTTGATTTCCTTAAAGATATGAGAAGTGCGCTGGGCGATGATTTCCATATGGTTTTTGATATAAAGCAGGCT
>JAFYFO010000169.1 GCA_017543725.1 Eubacterium sp. | reverse complement strand
GCGGCAAATGCCGAGGGAAAAACCGTTATAAATAATATTCAAAGGCTCAGGCTCAAGGAGTCTGACAGGGTTTTGAGCATTGTTTCAAACCTTAAAAAAGCGGGTATAAAAGCCTTTGCAACGGAAAATAAACTAGAAATTGAAGGCTCTGCTGCAAAGGGCGCAAAACTCAGCGGTTTCAACGACCACAGAATTGTTATGGCGTTTTCGGTTCTTGCACTGACAGCGCAGGGAAAAACCGAAATAAGCGACGCTTTGAGCATTAATAAATCATATCCTGCGTTTTTTGAAGATTATAATAAATTAGGGGGAAAGGCGTATGTCATCGGTAATCGGGAATAATATAAAAATTTCAATATTCGGCGAAAGCCACGGCGACTGCGTTGGCTGTGTTATAGACGGACTTCCCGCAGGATTTGAGATTGACATGCAGGATGTTAATAAAGAAATGGCAAGGCGCGCCCCCGGGAAAGATAAAACTTCAACTCCGAGAAAAGAAGACGATTTGCCGAAGGTTATTTCGGGCTTTTTAAACGGAAAAACAACGGGCGCTCCGCTTGCGATGATTATTGAAAACAAAAACACAAAAAGCGGTGATTATTCAAATCTTATGAAAGTTCCGCGCCCGAGCCACAGCGATTATCCCGCCTTTATCAAATTCGGTGCAAACAACGATATAAGGGGCGGAGGGCATTTCAGCGCAAGGCTCACTGCGCCGTTGGTTTTTGCAGGCGCAATTGCAAAGCAGATTCTTGCCGGGAAAGATATATTTATCGGCGCTCATATAAAGAAAATCGGCTCGGTTTGCGACAGCGGATTTGATTATAATAATATTGAAAAAGAACTACTTGAACATCTTTCATCAAAGAGTTTTTCGGTTATTGATGAAAAATGTGAAGAACTTATGAGATGTGAAATAGAAAAATACCGCTCTTCGGGAAACAGCGTCGGCGGAGAGATTGAATGTGCCGTAATCGGACTTCCGGTCGGCATTGGCGGAAATATTTTCGATACGGTTGAGGGAAAAATTTCCTCTTTCGTTTTCGGTGTTCCTGCGGTAAAGGGTATTCAGTTCGGACTGGGATTCGGATTTGCCGAAAGCAACGGCGCTTCGGTTAACGACGGATATGAAGTTAAAAACGGAAAAATCCGAACTCTTTCCAATAATAACGGCGGCGTTCTCGGCGGTATGACAAGCGGCGCACCGATAGTTTTTTCGGTTGCAATGAAGCCGACTCCTTCGATTTCAACTGCGCAGAAAAGCGTTAATCTTGAAACGATGGAAAACGAAGAACTTGTTATCAGCGGACGGCACGACCCCTGCGTTGCAGTCAGGGCGGTTCCTGTTATTGAGGCCGCGGCGGCGCTTGCAGTATTGGATTTAATAATGTAACAAAGGGTATTAATTAATGGATTTATCAGACCTCAGAAAAGAAATAGACGAAATAGACGAACAACTCATTCCCCTTCTTGTTAAGAGAATGAAGGTTGCCGAGAAAGTTGCAGAGTATAAAATTCAAAATAATATTCCCGTTTTGAATTCTGCAAGGGAACAGGAAATTCTTGATAAAGTTGGGGAAAAGTGCGGCGAATACGGAAACACCGTTAAAACCATTTATTCGGCAACAATGGACGCTTCAAGAGCGCTTCAGCATAAGATTATCGGCGGCGGAAAAACGCTCAGAAAAGCCATTGAAAGCGCCGAGAGAAATAAAAAACTGAGAATAACTGTCGGCGATGCGCCGATTGCCTGCCAGGGCGTTGACGGTGCGTACAGCGAAATTGCCGCAAGAAGCATTTTCCCCGACTCGCAGATACAGTTTTACAGACAGTTTGAAAATGTTTTTGAAGCGGTTAATCAGGGAAAAGCGAAATTCGGAATTATTCCTGTTGAAAATTCAACAGCGGGCTCCGTTCACGAGGCGTACGACCTTATAATGAAATATCGCTTTTATGTTGTCGGCTCGTATAATCTGGAAGTTGAGCACTGCCTCTGCGCAAAGCCCGGAGCGAAATTTGAAAACATTGAAAATGTTTATTCGCATCCCCAGGCGCTTTCCCAGTGCAGTTCGTTCATCAAGAATTTTGATTTAACGGGAATTAACTTTTCAAACACCGCTGCAGCCGCAAAATTTGTCTGCGAAAGCGAAAATAATAATATTGCCGCAATCTGCTCCGAGGCGGCGGCAAAAAAATACGGACTTAAAATACTCAGAAAAAGCATACAGAATATTACTAACAACACAACCCGTTTCATAGTTATTTCTAAGGAACTTGTTATTGATGAAGATGCAAAAAAGATTTCTCTTATCTTTTCCGCACCGCACACAACGGGTTCGCTCTACAGAGTTCTCGGAAGATTTTCAATGACGGGGCTTAACCTGACAAAACTTGAATCCCGCCCCGTTGCAAACGGAAAATTCGATTATCTGTTTTATGCGGATGTTCTGGGAAATGTTAATGATGAGGAAACAATGGATTTGCTCTGCGCGCTCTCTGATGAACTTGAAGAGTTCACCTTCCTCGGAAATTATCACGAAATCTGCGCAGAATAAAAACAACTGAAAATTTGGGAGGGGCTTATGAAGAAAACCAAACGCCACCAAACAAATTTAATATCAATGATTATTGCTCTGGTAACAATCGGATTGCTTGTTTTCCTTTCAATAGTTCTTGCAAACCACGCAAAACTTGAGGCAAGATTTGATACTATAATAACCTTGCTGACAAGAATAGACACGGCGGTTGCAAAACTTGAAACGGAAAGGGAAATACTTATATGCATTTTTGTCCTTTATATTGCAAAATGCCAACTTCCGATTCCGATGAGTTTCCTTTGCGCAATTTCGGGCCTTGTTTTTCCGCTTGACAAAGCGCTTATGATAAACGCGGTTTTCACCCTTTTCTTCTTCACGGTTAAATATTTTGAGGGAATGTTTATCGGCGGCGGCTGGGCAGGAATGATTCTTAACATCAAGAAAATAAAATTCCTGCGCGACTGGATTCAGTTCAAGGGAAACGGAAACCCGTATTTTCTGGCGGCAACGCGATTTGTTCCCGTTATACCGCTCGGTATGGTTTCAAAGTATTACGGCTCAATGAAATATGATTTCATCTATTATCTTTTGCTAAGCCTTCTCGGCTATGCGCCGCGGCTTTATGTTTACACAAAACTCGGTGCGGCTGTTAAAAATCCGTTTTCAACGCAGTTCATTGTTTTGCTTATGATAATCGTTGGATTCACGGGAATATCAAGCCTTGCTTTTAACATTTTCTACGGAATAAAATCAAAACAAATGACCCAAACGCTGCTTATTTACAGCGATAAAGAAAAATACAGAATAGTTTTATAGAGGTAAAGAATATGAAAGTCAAAGAATTAATCAATGCCATTAACGCAAATGAGTTCAACAGCAATTTAAAGTCGGTTTATGTTACTGATGCCGCAGTTGAGGCTCAGAAACCGAGATATGTTGAAGCGCTGGGCACCTTCGGCGAACTTTTCGGATTCAACAGGGATGTCTGCATTATGAGCGCTCCGGGAAGAACCGAGGTTTGCGGAAACCACACAGACCATAATAACGGCAAGGTTCTCGCGGCTTCAATAAATCTTGACGCAATTGCAGTTGTCAGCAAAAACAGCGATAATATTCTGAGAGTTAAATCAAAAGGACATAAGATGAATGTTGTTGATTTATCGGATTTAACTCCAAATGAGGCAAGATACGGCGATTCAACAACCCTCGTTCAGGGCGTTGCGGCAGGAATCAAAGACCTCGGATTTGATGTTCAGGGATTCGACGCCTGCACAACCAGCGATGTTATGGGCGGTTCGGGACTTTCCTCCTCGGCGGCATTTGAAGTTCTTATCGGCACGATTATTTCTTATCTTTATAATGACGGAAAAATAAGCGAGGTTGATATTGCAAAAGTTGCTCAGTATGCCGAAAATGTTTTCTTCGGCAAACCTTGCGGACTTCTCGACCAGATGGCTTCATCTGTCGGAACTTTCGTAACTATAGATTTCAAATCAACCAAGGAACCCGTTATCAAAAAAGTTAACTTTGATTTTTCAAAGTCGGGTCACAGCCTTTGCATTGTTGACACGGGCGGAAGCCATTCGGATTTAACGGATGATTATGCGGCTGTCAGGGAAGAAATGGAATCCGTTGCAAAAGCAATGGGCAAAAATGTTTTAAGAGAGATTTCATATGAAGATTTCTTTAAAGCAATTCCTTCTCTTCACGGCAAGGTTAACGACAGAGCGCTTCTTCGCGCAATTCATTTCTATAATGAAAACAGAAGAGTTGACGCCGCTGTTGAATGTCTTGAAAACGGCGACTTCGAAGGCTTTAAGGATATAATTATTGAAAGCGGATTATCCTCCTTCACACTTAATCAGAATGTTTTCACTCCGAAAAATCCAACAGAGCAGAAACTTTCTCTTGCGCTTGCAATCAGCGAGGAAATCCTCAAAGGCAGGGGCGCGTGGAGAGTTCACGGCGGCGGCTTTGCCGGAACAATTCAGGCGTTTGTTCCCAATGATTTGCTTGAAACATATAAGAAAAGGATGGAAGATGTTTTCGGCGAAGGCAAGTGCTATGTGCTGATAATTCGTCCCGTTGGAGGAACACAGGTTATATAATCGGCACGGCAGAGGAGAATACAGCACAAGTGAAATACATATTTATAATAAATCCCATTGCAGGAAACGACGATAAGGCTAAAATTATTTCCTCAATCAAAGAGGCGTTTCGCGGCAGCGGGAATGAGATGATTATTGAGGAAACCCGATTTTCGGGCGACGCGAAAAACATTGCTTCAAAATACGCAAAGGAATACGGAAAAGAATGTGTTATTGTTACCTGCGGAGGCGACGGAACTGTTCACGAAGCGGCGGGAGGACTTGCTTTCAGCGAAACTCCGCTTATGATTCTTCCTTTCGGAACGGGCAATGATTTTGCAAAAAAGATATACGGCGAAAAAAAGGTTAACCTTCAGAAAGTTATCAATAATTTCGGACTTCTTGAAGGCAAGCCGAAATACAGCGTTAAAAGCATTGATTTGATTGATTATAACGGCGAAATTTGCATCAATGTTATGTCTTTCGGGCTTGACAGCCTTGTTGCCGCACTCGGCAAGAAAATGGCGGACAAGTATCATTTTCTCGGTCATCAGGCATATAATCTTGCAGTTATGCCCATATTGATGAAGGGGCTTCATTATAATATCAATCTGGATATAAACTGCGTTGATAAAGACGGAAATGAATATAAACTTCAGGAAGAAAACCGCGATTATGCGCTTTTTGCAATCTGCAACGCGAGTTATTACGGCGGCGGTTTCTGCCCCGCTCCCGATTCCGTTCTTGACGACGGACTTCTTGACTATGCTCTGGTTGACGGAATGCCGCTGTTTAAGGCGCTTCCGATTATCCCGAAATATTCCGAAGGAAGCGCAAACGAACAAACCGTTAA
The DNA here is from genome assembly GCA_017543725.1 of Eubacterium sp. Lineage (GTDB taxonomy): Bacteria > Bacillota > Clostridia > Oscillospirales > Acutalibacteraceae > Eubacterium_R. Next base: position 5,385 of record JAFYFO010000169.1, on the reverse strand, counting down.
AAATGTTTTCCATAACGGATATATAAAATCGGGAAGAGTCTGGAGCGTTGACGGCTCGCCTCTTCCCGGAAACTGCGACGGAGAAATGTTTGATTATAATGAGGTTAACTTTGAAGTTAAACCGAAATCCTTAAAACTCTGCGTTATAGAATGATTATCAGAAATCAATCCTTTCTTAATTATTTTTAAAAGGGGCGTGCCGCTTCACATTATCTGTGAGGCGGCACGCTTCTTTATCTTAAAAGTGCAAATCCAAGGTCGATTGCACCCGATAAAATTCTGGAGGTTTTACGCATTCCGATTGTTTCGGTGAACCAAAGAATTATCAGTGCAATAAGAATTGCGATAATCATGGCTTCTTTACTCATTTTGTTGCCTCCTTTGTTTTAATAATTCAACTATATATATTATAAACATATTATTATAATAAATCAATAGAAATTTATTTTTATTTTTTGTTGAAAAATTAAAAATATTGTTTTATAATAGGGGCAATCATTTTATAATGGGGTAGTTTGGATATGGGATTAATAACTCTTGAAACCGCTATTGCGGCAAATAATTCAGCGGGTTTCACGGCAACGGTTGTTATTGCGGGATTTTTCGGAGTTCTGCTGATGCTGGTGATTCTCATAATCGTTCTCAGTTTGTTTTCAAAAACAGTTTCAAAAACTCAAAGAAAAAAAGGCGTTAAGAAAGAAGAGAAGGCTATTATGACTCAGGATTTAAAGGTTGTTTCCCCCTTCGGCAATGATGGCGCGCCTCCTCAGGGGGCTTCGGTGCAGGAGCAAAGTCAGGGAATAAGCGAAGAAGTTGTTGCGGCGATTTCTGCGGCTGTTTATATGATGGAAGGCGAGGGCGCCGTTATCAGGAGCATTGCCCCTGCAAAAGCGATTCGTTCTAATCCGATTAAAACCCGAAATCCCTGGGCGATGGCTGCAATAGCGCAAAACACAAAACCTTTTTAGTTTGCATTAGTCTATAGGAGAACAAAAATGGAAGTTTTACAAGGTGTTTTTGAAGTTGTCAAAGGAATCTGGCTTGGCAGCGGATATGCCTATTTCTTCACAGGCGAAGGCTGGAAGAATCTGGTTATGCTGCTTTTTGCTTTCTTTTTCCTCTGGCTTGGAATAAAGAAGGGCTTTGAGCCCCTTTTGATGATTCCGATTGCTTTCGGAATGTTGCTTGCAAATCTGCCGGGTGCCAATCTTGCGGTTCAGTACCACGATTTGCAGGGATTCATTGATTTGGTTGCAGGGCGGCTTACCGACCCGAGCGGAAAAGTTTTAACCCCGGGACTTATGGATTTCCTTTATTTCGGAGTTAAAGCGGGAATTTATCCGCCGCTGATATTCCTCGGAATCGGCGCTATGACCGATTTCACATCGCTTATCGCAAGACCGAGTTCATTAATCCTCGGCGCTGCGGCTCAACTTGGTATTTTTGTTGCATATATTATTGCAATTGTTTTCAAATTTTTGCCGAATGAAGCAGGCTCAATCGCAATTATCGGCGGTGCAGACGGACCGACTGCGATTTTCGTAACCTCGCGCCTTGCTCCGCATATGCTCGGACCCATCGCCGTTGCGGCGTATTCATATATGGCGCTCATTCCTGCAATTCAGCCGCCTATAATGAGAATGTTAACAACAAAGAAAGAGCGAAGCGTTGTTATGGAAAACCTTCGCCCCGTTTCAAAACTTGAAAAAATTCTTTTCCCGATAGTTGTAACGGTTGTTGTTTCCCTCTTCCTTCCCGACGCGGCAACCCTCGTTGGTATGCTTATGCTCGGAAATCTGCTTAAAGAAAACGGAAGAACCGAAAGAATTGCCAAAGCGGCTCAGAATGAACTTATGAATATCATAACGATATTGCTCGGACTTTCTGTCGGCGCAACAACTTCGGCGCAGTCCTTCTTTAATATCAAAACAATCAGCATAGTTATTTTGGGACTTGTTGCCTTTGCTTTCGGAACGGCGGGCGGTGTTCTTTTCGGAAAACTTATGTATGTTTTATCAAAAGGAAAAATCAATCCGCTTATCGGCTCTGCAGGCGTTTCCGCGGTTCCTATGGCGGCAAGAATGTCGCAGAAAGTCGGTCAGGAAGAAAACCCCTCAAACTTTCTTCTTATGCACGCAATGGGACCGAATGTTTCAGGCGTTATCGGCTCAGCCGTTGCGGCAGGTATTCTTTTAACACTTTTGGGTTAAAAGTACTCTTAACTCTTCTCTTTTCTTTTTTCACTCTTCACTTTTTCAGAGAAGAGTGAAAAACGAAAAGTAATTATCAGTAGGGGAGGGTCTCCGCGCCCTCCCGATTTTTATGTAAGGAAAATATATAATGAATAAAGACGCAGTAAAACCGAATGTGCAGCAGCAAAGGGTTATAGACACGATAGAAGGCCCTGTTCTGGTTGTTGCAGGCGCAGGAACAGGAAAAACCGCAACAATAGTCAAGAGAATTGAAAATATATTAAACAGCGGTTATGCGCTTCCGTGGCAGGTTCTTGCAATAACTTTCACAAATAAAGCCGCAGGAGAACTGAGGCAAAGGCTTCTCAACACAGTGGGCGAAGAGGCAAACGAAATCTGGGCGCAAACATTTCATTCAATGTGCGCAAGAATGCTCAGAAGATTTGCGGATAAAATCGGCTACACTCAGCATTTCACAATTTATGATACCGACGACCAGAGGCGCGTTATGAAACGCGCTCAGAAAACGCTCGGCATTGAGGATAAATTTCTTAATCACCGCTCAATTCTTGCCGAAATCAGCAACGCTAAGGACAGCCTTATAGACCCGAGGGAATATAAGGCGCAAACCGTTAATGATTTCCGAAAGGCAAAAATTGCTCAGTGCTATGAGGAATATCAGAAAGAACTTTTGAAATCCGACGCAATGGATTTTGATGATATGATTTTCAACACAGTGCGCCTTCTCAGAGAGAATGAAGATGTTTTGCATCTCTATCAGCATCAGTTTAAATTTATTATTGTTGATGAGTATCAGGATACGAGTTATGCGCAGTATGTTTTAACCTATCTTCTTGCAGGCGAATATCATAATATCTGCGTTGTCGGCGACGATGACCAGAGCATTTATCGCTTCAGGGGCGCAACGATTGAAAATATTATGCGCTTCAGAGAACGCTATGAAAAAGAAGGTTTAACGGTTATTCAACTTGAACTTGCCGAAAACTATCGCTCAATGCAAAACATTCTTGACGCGGCAAATTCCGTTATTAAAAACAATAAAACCCGCCTTGCCGATAAGCATCTCAAATCATATGCGGGCAAAGAGGGCGACAAGGTTGTTTTATATACTGCAAACAACGAAATGGACGAGGCTCAGTTCATTGTTGACGAGATAAACGAAAGCGTCAGAAACGGAAGAAACTATCGCGACCACGCGGTTTTATACCGTATGAACGCCCAGTCGAGAAACATAGAAATTATGTTTGCCAAATCGGGCATTTCATATAAGATTATCGGCGGAAACCGCTTTTTTGACAGAAAAGAAATCAAGGATATAATTTCATATTTTGCGCTTATAAACAACACTGCGGATAATGTCAGACTGCAGAGAATTATCAATGTTCCCAAAAGGGGAATCGGCGACACAATGTTTTCCTATATCCTTGAGATTGCAAGCCTTAATTCAATGACTGCTTTTGAGGTTTGCGAACACGCTGATGAGTTTTCAAAAACATCAAGAAGCGCAGGAAAATTAAAGGATTTCTGCGCGCTGATAAGGCATTTTCAGCAGTGCCTTGAAGACGGAATGAGCGTTAATGATTTGCTTCAGGAAATTCTTGAAAAAACAAATTATTTTGAATTTCTTGAGGAATACGACCCTGTTAAAGCGGAAGACAGAAAAAACAATGTCAGCGAACTTTCTTCAATGCTTATAAAATATGAGGAAGAAGATGAAAGTTTTTCTCTTTCCGATTTTCTTGAGGATGTTGCGCTTGTTTCGGATATTGATTCATATAATGAAGATGACGACAGCGTTGTTTTAATGACTCTTCATTCAGCCAAAGGACTTGAATTTCCCGTTGTTTTCATTCCCGGTATGGAGGAGGGAATTTTTCCCGGAAACCAGAGTTTATACAGTGATGAAGAACTCGAAGAAGAGCGCCGTCTTGCCTATGTCGGAATAACGAGAGCAAAGGAAAAACTCTATCTTATCAACGCGCGCCAGAGAATGCTTTACGGAACAACAAACAGAAACACCTTATCGCGCTTTGTTATGGAAATTCCGCAGGATATAACAGAGGATAAAAGCGTTTATCAGCAGAAAGGCTATGCTTTTTCATCGGGATATTCTTCGGGATTTAAAACGGACAATGATTATTATACTTTCGGGACTCCGAAAAAAGACCATCCGTACAGCCGCAGCCGCAAAATCGGAGAGGCGAAGCAAAGCAGCAGCGTTGCTCATCAGTTCGGTCAGGCGAAAAGCGCTCCTTCAAAAACGGATAATTCTTATGCCGCAGGCGATACGGTTCGCCATAAATCCTTCGGAACCGGCGTTATTCTTTCCTGTCAGCCAATGGGCAACGATACTCTTCTTGAAGTTGCATTCGACAGAGCAGGAACAAAGAAACTTATGGCAAACTTTGCAAAACTGGAAAAGGTTTGATGAAAGTTGACGGATGGATAGCAGTTCCGTTTTAGTTAAGAATTAAGAGTGAAGAGTGAAGAGTTTAGGGTCTTGCAGACAGCAATTATATTTCGGGAGGGCGCGGAGACCCTCCCCTACATTTTTTGTTCGAGCGCTTGCGCGAGTTACCGAAATTCGTAATTCGTCATTAACAAAAAATCGTTTCCTTCATAGAATGTATGGAAGTTATCTTCAAATAATTCTGTGGAGGAGTTTTTTATGCCTGAAACAATTATTGATAAAAATGAAAGACGAATAAACGAAACAGTTTGTGTGGACACAAAAAGAATCTTTGATTCGTGCGTGAGCAAGGATTGCCTTGAGGATTTAAGAGTAACATTTTTTGATGACAACCAGGAGCTTATTGATAATGCGGTTAATGTTAAAACAAGATATTCAAGCGTTGAAGCGGTAAGCGTTGATGTTGATGAAGTTCCGTTTGACAGGGGCTACTACAGCGTTGACATAACCTGCTATTTCAAGGTCGGTTTTGATACTTATTCCGCTTTATGCACAACGCCGCAGACAGCGGTTGGATACACAAGTTTCAACAAAAAATGCATTCTTTACGGCTCAGAGGGAAGAGTTAAAATCTTTGAATCAAGCGCCCTGACGGATAATCTTGAATGTGCCGAAGCGCCGCAGTACACAAGCCCCAACGCAAAGGTTCAACTTGTTGACCCGATTGTTCTTGACAGCGAAGTTCTTGAAACAATAACGCCT
>JAFYFO010000168.1 GCA_017543725.1 Eubacterium sp. | reverse complement strand
CGTCATTCGTAATTTTTTCGGACGACCAATGGTCGTCCCTACGGTTTTCGTTACCTATTCAATCGTGTTCGTTACTTATACAACTATCGTAGGGTGCGCCGCCCTCGTCGCACCGCAGAAGAAGCGTCAGGGTTGCCGCTCCCTACAAATGAAACAAACCGCATAATTACGGCGCATTTCCGCGCCCCGAAATTCGTAATTCGTCACTCGTAATTCGTAATTATTTAAAGAACATATAATACTGGCACTTGATATTGCCGTTATAGAGTTTTCTGCGCTTATCCGCTTTTCTGCCGAAGCATTTTTCAAATTCTTCATCGGGGGAAATAATTCCGTATGACCAGCCGTATTTCGATATGAATTTTTCGCCCATAATGCGATAGAGTTTTTCAGCCTCTTTCAAATCAAGCATTCTTTCGCCGTACGGCGGATTGGTAACAAGAGTTCCCTTTTCACTGAAAGTTTCAAAACGCCTGATATCTCTTTGCTCAACTCTCATAAAGTTTGAAACGCCTGCTTTTTCGGCGTTGTGAAGCGAAAGTTCGCAAGCCGCATTATCAATATCTGAGCCAATGGCTGTAAAATCAGTATCTTTCTTAACAAGGTCGGCGCAGCGCTCGCGCTCGGATTTGATGATTTTTTCATCAACAAAACCCCATCTGTCAAACGAAAAGCCCCTGTTTATTCCGGGCGCGATATTGTTTGCAAGAAGCGCGCCTTCAATAAGAATTGTTCCGCTTCCGCAGCAGGGGTCATAAAGGGTGTGGTAGTGCCTGAGTTTTGAAAGGCTGCACATTGCGGCGGCAAGAGTTTCTCTTATGGGAGCGTCGTTTGAAGCGGGACGGTATCCCCTTTTATGCAGGCTGACGCCGCTTGTGTCAAGCATAATGCAAACTTCATCTTTTATAATTGAAAACTGAATCTGATGAACGGGTCCCGTTTCTTCAAACCACGAAATATTATAATCTTCTTTCAGCGCTTCAACTATCGCCTTTTTAATTATCTTCTGGCAATCGGGAACCGAATGAAGGGTTGAATTGATTGAAAAGCCTTTAACGGGAAAAGTATCGCTGCTGCCGATAAAATCAGCCCAGTTAATATTTTTAACTCCCTGAAAGAGTTCTTCAAAGGTTACGGCGCTGAAAACATCAAGAACAATCAGTATTCTTTCGCTGAATCGGGAGTTGAGATTTGCCCTTGCAAGCATACTCGCGTCCCCTTCAAAAAAGACTCTTGCATTCTCCGCGCGAACATTCTCTGCGCCCATCATTTTCAGTTCATCGCTTACCAAACCTTCAACGCCGAGCAAACACGGCGCAGTCATTAATAAATTCATATTCTGTACCTTAAATATAATCGGAGCGAAGCGACCCGAAATTCTTCATTCTTAACTCTTAACTCTTAATTAAAAATAAGCCTGTCACTCGACAGGCTTTTGATTAATCAATGTCGTAAAAGACGATTTCGCCGTCTTTAACATATCCTTTTTCTCTTGCTTTTTGCTCAATATATTCATCCTTGTTATCAGAATTAAGGATTGCTTTAATCTTTTCATTATCTTTCAGTTGATTATCATACTGAGTGCTGAGTTCAGCAGCCTGCGCTTTCAGACGGCTGATATCCGAATAATTTGAAACAAGAGTGAAAGCGCAATAAGAAACAAGCCCGATAAACAAAATTGCAATAACGAGTTTGATAAAAGATTTACTTTTAACTATTTTTGTAATATTGTTCAAAACTATCGCCCCATATACGCTTAGTATATTTATAATAACACATTATATAGATATATGCAATAGTTTTTTTAAAATAAATTGTTATTATTTTTTGAATTATTTTTTATTTCTTTTTCTCTTTTCAACAAGTTTTAAACGCTTTGTTGAAAACTTGTTGAAACTCAGCAATAAAGCCAAAAATCCCGAAAACGAAAGAAAAGCGCAAAGAAGATAAATAAATCTCATTTCCCCGCTGCAATATGCAATCAGAACGCTCATAAATGAAAACGAGCAAAGCACCATAAATAGTATATCGTCAAAAAAATCAAAACCGCTTTTTTTAATAATCCTTCTTAGAATATAAAACGCAAAGTATATTATTCCGAGAATAATCCCTAAAATTGAAAAGGCGATAATTCTTTCGGCTATGAAAATATTCTCCCGAAGAAATTTTTTGCGTTTGATTTTTCACTGTAAACAATGGCGGTAACTCTGCCGTTGACTTTAAGGATTCCGTTTTCAAGGTCGAGAGTTTCAACAAGAAGATGGCTTCCTTTTATCAAAACATTTCCGCTCTCGCAAGAGGCGTTAACCTCTTCTTCATTAAAAGAAGAAACATCGCTGATTCCTGTCAGTTCAACAACTTCCCTGTTGCTGATATAAACACTGTGGTTTCTTGAATCAAATAATTCAGCCATATTAAAACCTCCGATAAAGCATATGCGCTATCGGAGGTTTATATGATTATTTATCAAAATCCTTGAGATTTTTAACCAGGTTTTCAACATCGCCTTTAAGGTTTTGAAGAACTCTTATATTTTCCTCAAGTTCCCTGTTTGACTCGCCGAGTTGCCTTTCAAGATTGGCATTGATAATCGAAAGCCTTTGATTTTCAAACTCCGCTTCATTCAAAGCCGATTTAAGCCTGGCATTTTCTTTTTTCAGTTGTTCAATCTCTTTGTTTTTGGGATTAAAAATCATTATGAATCAATATCTGTGTCTATTTCAAAGAAACGCGAACCAAACCATGTTTCTTTGATTGTGTATGATTTTTCAAGTTTTTCTTTGCTCTTGCTTCCGTCGTCGCCTGCAAGCGCCTGCTGAGCGGTGTACTGCCAAACGGTTAAATCGCTTGTTGATTCAAAATACATAATGTGGTATCCGTACTCTGTTTTAACAATTGCAGTGTCGCCCTTTTTGCGTGAGGAATCAAAGCACCATGCGTTGAAGGTCGGAACCATCTGGTTCGGAGTAACATTCTCATAAATTCCGCCGTCTGAAGCGTTGCTGTCTTTGGAATTATCTTTTGCAAGTTCACCGAAAGATTCAGCGGTTTTCTTGCCCTTCTTATATT
>JAFYFO010000167.1 GCA_017543725.1 Eubacterium sp. | reverse complement strand
GCGTTATAGCAGATATTCTTCCGCTTCTTGAATCAGTTCTTAAAGCGGGCAAAAAACTTGTTATCGTTGCAGAAGATGTTGAAGGCGAAGCGCTCCAGACAATTCTTCTCAACAAACTCAGAGGAACTTTCACCTGCGTTTGCGTTAAGGCTCCGGGCTTCGGCGACAGAAGAAAGGATATGCTTCAGGATATAGCAATCTTAACAGGCGGTCAGGTTATAACAAGCGATATCGGTCTTGAACTCAAAGACGCAACAATGGCAATGCTCGGCGAGGCTCGTCAGGTTAAGGTCACAAAGGAAAACACAATTATTGTTGACGGTGCAGGCGATGGCGAGCAGATTAAATCAAGAGTTGCTCAGATTAAATCCGCTATTGAAGTTTCAACTTCCGATTTCGATAAGGAAAAACTTCAGGAAAGACTTGCTAAAATGGCAGGCGGCGTTGCAGTTGTTAAGGTAGGTGCGGCAACGGAAACCGAAATGAAAGAGAAGAAACTCAGAATTGAAGACGCTCTTGCGGCAACCAAAGCGGCTGTTGAAGAGGGAATCGTTGCAGGCGGCGGCGTTGCTCTTATCAATGCAGTTCCCGCAGTTGAGGCGCTTCTTGATACCGATGATGCAGATTTCAAAACAGGCGTTTCAATTGTTCTTAAAGCGCTTGAAGAGCCGATTCGTCAGATTGCTGCAAATGCAGGACTTGAAGGAAGCGTTATTGCCGACAGAGTTATGAACAGCGAAAAGGGCCACGGCTATGATTTTGCTGCTAATGAATATGTTGATATGATTTCAGCAGGTATTGTTGACCCCGCAAAGGTAACCCGTTCAGCACTCCAGAACGCAGCCTCGGTTGCAGCAATGGTTTTAACAACCGAAAGCCTTGTAACGGATATAATAGACCCCAAAGCCGAAGCAGCGGAAGCAGCCGCAATGGCAGCAGCCGCACAGGGCGGAGGAATGTATTAAAAAAAGGGCGTGAGCCCTTTTTTTAATACATTCAGTTATATTCGCCTTTGGCGAGTTATATTGACTGCGTCAGTTATATTGCTTGCGCAGTTATATTTGACTTCGTCAAGTTTTTGTAGGCGAATATAATATAACTTTTCAACGCAGTTGAAAAATATAACTATTCACGCAGTGAATAATATCACTGCGAAGCAATATCACTTGAATTATTATATTTATAATGCTATCATATTCTTGAGGTGATAACAATGTCTGATAGTATTCTCAGAGATAAATCAAAGGACTTTGCAAAACAAGTTGTTGAACTTTGCAGAGAAGTTAAGAAAGAAAAGCGTGAATCTGTTCTGACCAATCAACTTTTGAGAAGCGGAACGTCCATTGGTGCGAATATCTATGAAGCGCAGTATGCTCAGGGAACAAAGGATTTTATCTCCAAATTTGAAATTGCGCTTAAGGAATGTCCCGAAAGCGAATACTGGATTGAATTATTGTTTGAAACCGGTTATATAGACCAAAATGCTCACAAGTCTTTGAAAAATGAATGCGGTGCTATCAGAAGAATGTTGATTTCTTCAATAACAACAATTAAGGAAAATCAAAGTGATAAGTAACTTTTAAACATAGTTGAAAAATATAACTGTTCACAGCGTGAACAATATAACTTTGTATCTGTGATACAAAATATAACTGCGAAGCAATATAACTAAAAAAAGCGACCTGAGGGTCGCTTCTTTACTTATAAATTCTTTCAATTCTCGGATTAACCATAAGCGGACTTATATCAACCGTTGCCAAATCGCCGGGTTTTATATCCGTTCCGGTTATATCAACCGCGGTGTGGGAAAGCCCTATACCGCCGATAACATAGTGCATTTCGCCGTTTATGCGAACATACATCTGCTTCTTTCTTAGAAATGCTTTGAAGATGCTTAAAACATATCTGAAATCGTAGAGTTCTTTTTCTTTTCCGATTCCGAAACCGTCGTAGTGGCCGATTGGCACTATGGCGATTTTTGTTTCTCTTTTGGTTGTGTATGTTCCGTTGTAGCCGATTGAATAGCCGGCAGGAACGGTTTTAATATCAACAACCTCCGCTTCAAGAGTTCCAAGGCGGTGAAGTTTTGTTTTGCTTTTTGTTATAACTCTTCCCGTGAATGCCGAGCCGATTCGAACCGCCTCAAGGCAAACATCGCTGACATTGAGCAGAGCGGGGGAGTTTGCGGCGTGGATAATCCCGATATCGCCAACCTCTTTTTTTATCTGCTCCATAGTGTCTTTGAATAAAGCGAGTTGAGCCTTGGTCAGTTCGGCATTTCTGAATGCGGATGAAAAATGGGTGTATGCGCCGATAAACTGAAGATTTTCAAATGAATAGCATTTTATTGCATCGTTTATTTCACTCGGCAAAAAGCCGTATCTGCCCATTCCCGTGTCTATTTTCAGATGGCATTTAACCTTTGTGCCGAGGTCTTTAGCAACTCTATTCATTGTTTCTGCCGCGCCGAGCGAGCCTATTGTTGCAATCGCGCCGTTTTCGGCGATAATTCTTGCCTCGTCCTCTATCTGAGTTGAGCGCATAACAAGAATATCTTCCCCTTCAAGGATTCCTTTTAAAATCGGAATGTCGCTGACCTCAGTAACCGCAAAGGTTTTTATTCCGTGTTCTTTGAGCGCAAGAGTAAATTCTTTAATTCCGAATCCGTAGCCGTTTCCTTTAACAACTCCGATAACTTCGCCCTTTGCCATTTCCTTAACTGTCTCGATGTTTTCACCGAGCAGTTTTTTATCAATTACATATCTGCTCATAGTTTTTCCTATAAATGAGGATTTAGGAATGAGGAATGAGGAGTTTTGGTTACTCGCTTCGCTCAAACAATTAATCCTCTAATTATTGTTGTTTTGATTTTTTAGTCTTTCTTTAATAGTTTTTGTTGAAGATGATAGTATTCTTTTTATTTCGTCGCATTGGTTGATTAAAGAATTATATGTTTCTGTTTCAATGTATTCAGATTCATATATCAAATCCAACCAATACAGAGTTTCGTTGCATTCTTTTAGAGCTATATAAAGTTTATTTAAAAAATCTTTTTCGCTGCTTGCGAATTCGCTTTCTGCAAGATTTGCACCAATACTTGTTCCGCTCCTTAGGATTTGTTTTGAAAGAACGGATTCATTTTTGATATCAGTTAGATATTTATATAGTTTGATTATTTCAAAGGCAAATGATTTGCTCTTCTTGTAAACAATGTTGTCTTTTGTATTCATTACTGTTCCTTACTATAAATGCTGTCCGCAGGACCCGAAATTCCTAATTCCTCAATCCTAATTCCTAATTATTTATCTTATTTTCTTCAACAAATCAGTGCCGACATTATACATCTTATAAACCGGCTTGTTGATAACATAGTCAAATTCGCCGATGAATTCTTT
>JAFYFO010000166.1 GCA_017543725.1 Eubacterium sp. | reverse complement strand
TTTATTTCAGTCAAGGCCTGCGTCGGCAACATTCTTCTGATGCTGCTCCCAGGTCTCGGCAAAAATATAATTATTATCACTGTCGGTAATGAAATAATAATAGCCGGTTTCTTCGGGATAAAGAGCGGCGTTTATACTGTCAATACCGGGATTTGTAATGGGCCCTTCCGGAAGGCCGTAACAATTATATGTGCTGTAAAGCTGAAGATACTCTTCATACTTTTCTTCCGAAACATAGGGTTTAACGCTGTTTCTCAGGTAAAATGTGCAGGCATCGCACTGAAGCTTCGGAAAATCCGGGCTGCTGAGCCGGTTGTGCAGAACAGAAGAAACCTTGCCATCGGCGGCGTTGCCGGCTTCCTCCTGAATAATGGAAGCAAGGGTTATTATTTCATCAAGAGTATAACCGAGGGAGGATGCTCTTTCGGCCATTTCATCAGTAATTCTGCTTTTGAAATTTCTGATAAACCTTTTTACAACCGAAGAAACATTTTCATTCCTGTAAAACTCATAAGTATCAGGGAAAAGGTAACCTTCAAGCACAAAAGCCCTGTTTTCGGGATGCTCTATTGCAATTCCGAACTCATCAAGATATCCGGTATTATTACATTCCGCCATAAAATCATCGGCAGAGCAAACCCCGTTCTCTTCAAGCCGTGCAGCTATTTCGGAAACGGTAAACCCTTCGGGAAAAGTAACGGTTACAGTATTTGAAGTTGTCTCCTCAGCTGAAGAACGGATATCGGGCTCTGCTCTTCCCGATAGGCTGCAGGAACAAAGCACCGATAAAAGCGCTGTCACCAACATTAAACAAATAGTTTTTTTATACATTTTCATAATATATTTTATATCATAAAGGCAGGATAAAATCAAGAACAATAATGTAAAGATAAGCGCGCCTCCGGCGGAGACGCACTTTAATCTGTTAAAGGACATAGATATTTACTTTTCTGTTGCCCCAGTCGCGGCACATCTGCTCATCATTCATAAACAGGTCAATATCGGTATTGCCCATTTTTACAAATCCGCCGGTATCTGCAGCAATGCAGTAACCGTAAACATACTTACCGTCGGCCGACACTACATAGAGCTCAGTACCGTAAGGAATCTCCTTGGGATCAACGGCAATATAGCCGGGCTTGGGTACGATACCTGTGGAGGTGATTTCATCACCGGCATAGGCGGTGGCTTTGCCCTTGATGCATTTCTTGTAGTTTACGGGTGAACCGTCTGAATCCAGTTTAAGTGATGAGGGTGCTTTAAGCTCGGAAATGGGAACTCCGTTTCCGTAATAATCTGCAAGTTTATTGGACTGAACGGGACCTACTTTAATAACTCTGTCCTGAGGCTTACGAACTACAACCTCGGATTTAATTTCGGAACTTTCAAGCTCGCCGTTAACATATTTATCAACATAGAGCACCTTTTTAGTTCCGTTTTTGCCCTTGGATTCAATCTTGGTAGTGTTGAAAGCGAGGGAATTATCCATAACAGTTCTGGTTGAATAAGGTATGGGTTCGTTTTCGCTTCTCAGATCATATCTGACCTTGCGCACAACGGCTTTTTTAACATCGGCCAAAGGGCTGCCTTTAACACCGAAATCAAAAATCATACCGTGTTTAATAATTATTTTTCCGCCTGTTTTTTCAGAAAAATCATCAATGTTTAACTTGTCATTTGAACCGAGATCGAAACCTGCCTCTGCGACAATTTTGCGGGGTTCTCTCTGCTCTGTATAAATGGTCACCTTGTCGTTTCCGTCAACAACAGTAACTTTAATCTTGTCTGAAACGGAAAAAACGGTAACACCCGAAGATAAGGTGAAAATAAGGCAGAATATCAGGGAGATAATTCTTAAGCCTACTTTTACAGAGGAGAAGGAGCCCGATTTAGTCTTTATCGGCATAAAATTCTCCTTTTCATTTGATTTTGGAACATATTCAATTTTTCTCGGGATGGGCGTATTATACCATAATTCACCGATTTGTCAAATTATCCGAAATGTTAAAATTGTGCAAAACTGACAAAGAGCACGCTGCATTTTTCCGTTTCAGAACTATAATCTGCAAGTGTTTTTACTTTACAAGCGCTTTTTTTGGTTAAAATTGCAAAAAATCAAAAAACCGGATTTTCACGAAAATATCGCAAAAGCCCGGTCAATTACACTATATATTGTACAATTATTTAA
>JAFYFO010000165.1 GCA_017543725.1 Eubacterium sp. | reverse complement strand
TGGTCGAGGTGACAGGATTTGAACCTGCGGCCCCTACGTCCCGAACGTAGTGCTCTACCAAACTGAGCCACACCTCGATTGCCATACTATTATTACACAAAACTTCTTTTGGGTCAAGAGTTAATTTTATTTTTTTATTGACTTGTCCTGAAAGGTGATTTAAAATTGTAAACGGTGATTTTATGAAGAGCGAAAAAAATAAAAACAAAGCGAAAAATAATGCGAAGAATATAATAATTGCCGTGTTGGTTTGCGCCATTATTGCAGGCGGCGGAGTTTTCGGATATGTTTTATATAGCGACAGGGCAGGAAAAAGCGCTGAAAGCGAGGTTTCAACAACCGCTGAGGATAATTCCGTTTCGTCCGAAGCGCTTGAAGAGATATTGAAGCAGCAGATGATGGCGGTTAACGGAATTCATTACTACTATAAAACTTCCTCCGAGCAGTTGAAATATGATGCAATGGGAGCGTCCGTCATCAATAATTCCGATGTTGAAATAACGGATTTTGTTGTTGCATTCTGCGCTTTTGATTCTGAGGGAAAGCCGATAAAAATTCTTCAGCCCGAAGAAGAGGGCGAGGGCGGATATATCAGAACAATCAATTATGACTTCACAAAGGCGCAGGGCGAAAAAGCGGCGCTTGAACCCGGTGAAACCTGCAAGGATATTCTGATGTATGTTAAATCCGAGCCGCAGATTGTAACCGTTAAAGCCTGCGTTAAATCATATGTCAGCGTTGACTCAGTTGAATGGAATAATCCCTATTACAGCGCTTTTCTTGAAATGTATTCGGGAAAAGTTTTAAACTGAATATCGAATATTTTAACAAATCTTCCTTTCGGGGAAGATTTGTTTTTTAAAAAATATGGCTGAATATATAATTTACTATTGAATATTATAATATTTTGTGCGATAATATTATATCAATTTTTTAAACAACCCATTAAAAGGATGAAAATTATGGAAGATAATAAAAAACTTGCGGAATTTCTTTTTCCACATATTGATAAAACTCCCGAATATTATGAAGAAATCTTTCCTCAGCGTGATTTGAAAGAAGGCGCAAAGGTTTGCCGCTTTTCGCCGAGCCCGACGGGATTTCTTCATTTCGGAAATCTTTTCACCTGCTTTGTTTCATATGCAATGGCAAAGAGTTCAGGCGGCGTTTTTTATGTTCGTGTTGAAGATACCGACCAAAAGCGCAGCGTTGAGGGCGCAATTGAGGTTATGCTCAAAGGACTTTCGGTTTACGGAATTGTTCCCGATGAAGGCGTTATCGGTGACAGAGAGGAAAAGGGAATATACGCTCCTTATTACCAGAGCGAAAGAAAAGAGATATATCAGACTTTTGCAAAATCCCTTGTTGAGCAGGGGCTTGCGTATCCCTGCTTTATGACTCCCGAAGAACTTGAAGAAATCAGGGAATCCCAGGAGGGTGAAAGCATAAAGGGCATTTGGGGCAAATATGCAAAATGCAGGGATTTATCTTTTGAAGAAGTTAAAACCCGGATTGAAAACGGCGAAATATGGACCCTTCGTCTCAAATCCCCCGGAACACTTGAGGGAAAATGCTTTTTCGACGATATGATTAAAGGCAAGATTGAAATGCCCGAAAATGTTCAGGATATCGTTATTCTTAAATCGGACGGTATACCGACCTATCATTTCGCCCACGCTATAGACGACCATCTTATGCGGACAACCCATGTTGTTCGCGGCGACGAATGGATTTCAAGCGCGCCGATTCATCTTCAACTCTTTAAGATTCTCGGTTTCAAAGTTCCGAAATACTGCCATGTTGCTCCGATTATGAAGGAGGAAGACGGCGGAAAACGCAAACTTTCAAAGAGAAAAGACCCCGAAGCGGCGGTTACTTATTATATCGAGCAGGGTTATCCTTCGGACAGCGTTAATGAATATATGATGACCCTTGCGAACTCCAATTTTGAAGACTGGCGCAGAATGAATCAAACCGAGCCTCTTTCAAAATTCCCCTTCAACATAAAGAAAATGAGCGTTTCGGGCGCACTTTTTGATATCGTTAAACTGACCGATGTTTCAAAAAATGTTATTTCCAAAATGAGCGCTCAGAAGGTTTTTGAACTTTCATACGAATGGGCAAAAGAGTTTGATAAGGAACTTGCTTCCCTCTACGAAAAGGATTTTGAGAGAATAACCGCAATCCTCAATATCGACAGGGAAAACAAAAAGCCCAGAAAAGATATTGCAAAGTGGAGCGATATCAAAGAATATATCAGTTATATGTTTGATGAAACATTTATTCCGAATTTTGAACTTTCGGGAAACGCGGATTCTGCGCTTGCAGTTGATGTTCTTAAAAAATACAGGGAAGTTGTTAATCTTTCGGATGATAAAGACACCTGGTTTTCAAGAATGAAGGATTTGTGCGCCGAGGTTGGCTGCACTCCGAATGTTAAGGAATACAAAGCAAATCCCGACTCTTTCAGAGGGCATGTCGGCGATGTTTCAACAATAATCCGCGTTGCCCTAACGGGCAGGGTCAATACTCCCGATTTATTTGCAATAACGGCGCTTCTCGGCGAAGAAACCGTTAAAAACAGGCTCGAAGCGGCATTAAAACACTACGAGGAGGAAAACTAATGGCAATTGATGAAATTAAAAACGAAGAGAATATTTCCTCGAATTTCATTCATGAATTTATTGATGAGGATTTGGCAAACGGCGTTTATTCAAGAATTCAGACCCGTTTTCCTCCCGAACCGAACGGATATCTTCATATAGGCCACGCAAAGGCTATTTGCATTAATTTCGGCGTTAAGGAAAAATACCGCGGAATATGCAATCTCCGCCTTGACGACACTAATCCGACTAAGGAAGACACTGAATATGTTGAGGCAATTGAAGAGGATATCAAGTGGCTCGGCTTTGATTACGATAATGTTTACTATGCTTCGGATTATTTCGATTTCCTTTATGAATGTGCGATAAAACTTATCAAAAAAGGAAAGGCGTTTGTTTGTGATTTAACTCCCGAGGAGCAGAGAGAGTACAGGGGAACTTTAACCGAGCCGGGTAAGAATTCACCGTACCGCGACAGAAGCGTTGAAGAAAATCTCGAACTTTTTGAGAGAATGACAAACGGCGAATTCGAAGCGGGAAGCAAGGTGCTTCGCGCAAAGATTGATATGGCTTCTCCAAACCTCAATATGCGCGACCCGATTATATACAGAATTATGTTCGCTTCCCATCACAGAACGGGCGATAAATGGTGCGTTTATCCGATGTATGATTTCGCTCATCCGCTTTCGGACGCCTGCGAAAAGGTTACTCATTCGCTTTGTTCGCTTGAATTTGAAAACCACAGACCGCTTTATAACTGGTTTGTCAACGAACTCATTGAGGGCGAAAAACCGCGCCAGATTGAGTTTGCAAGAATGAACCTCAACTACACCTTAACTTCAAAGAGAAAGTGTCTCAAACTTGTTCAGGACGGCATTGTTGACGGCTGGAACGACCCCCGTATGGCAACTCTTTCGGGTATGAGAAGAAGGGGATATCCCGCGGAGGCAATCCGCCAGTTCTGCGAAAAAATCGGCGTTTCAAAGGCATATTCGGTTATAGATTTCGCAATGCTTGAAAGTTGCGTTCGCGATAATCTTAACCAGAATTCCCCGAGAGCCATGGCGGTTATCGACCCGATTAAACTCATTATTGATAACTATCCCGAGGATAAAAGCGAGGAAATCGAGGTTGAATACCATCCCGACCACGAGGAATACGGCAAGCGCACTGTTCCGTTTTCAAAGGAACTCTATATTGAGCGCGATGATTTTATGATTGAGCCGATTAAGAAATACAGAAGGCTTTATCCCGGCAACGAAGTAAGGCTTTATAAAGCGTATTTCGTTACCTGCACGGGATATGACCTTGATGAAAACGGCGAAGTTGCAGCAGTTCATTGCACCTACGATCCCGAAACCTTCGGCGGCGACGCACCCGACGGAAGAAAGGTTAAGGGAACCATTCACTGGGTTAACGCAAAGGACTGCGTTCAGGCGGAAGTTCGCCTTTACGACAGACTTTTCAATGTTGAAAACCCGAGCGATGAAGAGGGAGTCAGTTCTTTTGAAGATAATCTTAACCCCGATTCGCTTGTTAAGAAAACGGCTTATGTTGAAAGGGCTCTCGGAGATACAAAACCCGGCGATAAATATCAGTTTATGCGCCTCGGCTATTTCTGCACGGACACCGATTCAACAAACGAAAAGATTGTTTTCAACAGAACGGTTGCGTTAAGGGATAGTTTTAATAAGAAAGTTAATAATTAAGACTTAAGAATGAAGAATTAAAAATTTAGGGCGGGACACCCGCACCCGATTTTATCAGGAAAACTATGCAGCAAAGAAAAGATATTAAAAACATTGCAATAATTGCCCATGTTGACCACGGAAAAACAACCCTTGTTGATGAAATGCTTCATCAAAGCGGTATTTTCCGTGATAATGAAGTTGTTCAGGAAAGGGTTATGGATTCAAACGACCTCGAAAAAGAAAGAGGCATAACCATTCTTTCAAAAAACACGGCAATTCACTATAAGGATACAAAAATCAATATTGTTGACACCCCCGGTCACGCTGATTTCGGCGGCGAGGTTGAGCGCATATTAACTATGGTTGACGGCGTTTTGCTTCTTGTTGACGCCTTTGAGGGCTGTATGCCCCAGACAAGGTTTGTTTTGAGCAAAGCCCTTGCGCTGAGAAAAACGCCCCTTGTTGTTGTTAACAAAATAGACCGCGACGGCGCTAGACCCTATGAGGTTGTTGATGAGGTTCTTGATTTATTTATTGAACTCGGAGCGGACGAAGAACAGATTGAATTTCCCGTTATTTTCGCTTCGGCGAGAAACGGTTTCGCTTCCCTTAATCCCGAGGATAAAGAGGGGGATATGCGCCCGTTGCTTGACGCTATTCTTGAATATATTCCCTCGCCGCAGGGCGACAGCGAAGGACCTGCTCAGATTCTCTTTTCATCGCTTGAATACGATGATTATGTTGGCAGAATCGGCGTTGGCAGAGTTGAAAGGGGAACGGTTAAGGTTAACACTCCCTATGTTCTGTGCAAGCAGGACGGCAGCACGGAAAATGTTAAATTCTCTCAACTCTATCAGTTTGAAGGACTTAAAAGAGTTGCCTGCCAGAGCGCTGAATTCGGCGATTTAATCTGCGTTGCGGGCGTTCCCGATTTGAATATCGGCGAAACAGCCTGCGACCCCGAAAATATTGAGCCGCTTCCGTTTGTTAAGATAGACGAGCCGACAATCAGTATGAATTTCATAGTTAACGATTCGCCCTTTGCAGGAAGAGAGGGCAAATATGTTACTTCAAGAAATCTCAGAGACAGGCTCTTTAAAGAAGTTGAAACCAATGTTTCAATGAGGGTTGAAGAAACGGATTCAATGGATACTTTCAAGGTTTCGGGAAGGGGAGAACTTCATCTTTCAATTCTTATTGAAACTATGAGAAGGGAAAACTATGAATTCCAGGTTTCACGCCCGAAAGTTATTCTTAAAAAAGACAAGGATACGGGAGAAACGCTTGAGCCGATTGAAACCGCCATTATTGAAGTTCCCGAGGAATATGTTGGCGTTGTTATGGAAAAACTCTGCTCAAGAAAGGGCGAAATAGAGAATATGGACACCCGCTCAACCGGAATGACCCACCTTGAAATCAAGATTCCGTCAAGGGGACTTATCGGCTATCGAAGCGAGTTTTTAACCGATACAAACGGCAACGGTATTATGAATCAACTCTTTGCCGGATACGAGCCGTATAAGGGCGATATTGAAACAAGAAGCCGCGGCTCAATCGTTGCTCACGAAACCGGAACATCAACCGGCTACGGACTCTGGAACACTCAGGACAGGGGAAGGCTTTTTGTTGGCCCCGGCGTTGATGTTTACGAAGGAATGATAGTCGGCGAATGTGCAAAAGATGAGGATATCGTTTGCAATATCTGCAAGAAAAAGCATGTAACAAACACAAGGGCAAGCGGCTCGGATGAAGCGCTGAAACTTGTTCCGCCGACAACACTTTCACTTGAACAGAGTATGGAATTCCTTGCGGATGATGAACTTCTTGAGGTAACTCCCAATTCAATCAGACTGAGAAAAACAATACTCAATAAAGAACTGCGATTGAAGGCTGAAAGCAGAGCGAGGAAATAAGCCGCAGGCTTATTTCAGTGAAGAGTTAAGAGTGAAGAGAGAAGAATTTAGGGACCTGCGGTCGGCATTTTATAATTGACCGCAGAATCCGACATTCGTGATTTGTGAATTTGTAGGGGCGGATATTATCCGTTCGAAATAATAAATATGAGGGGATGTGAATTTATGAACAGCAAAGCAGGTTTATATATTCACATCCCTTTTTGCAAAAATAAGTGTCCCTACTGCGATTTTTACAGCAAAAAATACTGCGAAAGTGAAGCCGTTGATTATTGCAAAAGCGTGATAAATCAAATGCAGGATTTTGAGGGCGGGTTTGACACCGTTTATTTCGGCGGAGGAACGCCGAGCATTATTCCCGAGGAACTTATAGGAAATCTTCTTGATGAAGCAAAAAAGCGCTTTGATATAGATGAAAACAGCGAAATAACCATTGAATGTAATCCCTCAAAAGACCTTTCGGAAAGTTTTGGAAAATACAAATCATATGGAATAAACCGAGTCAGTATCGGTATGCAAAGCGCTGTTGATAAAGAGCGTTTTGCCCTTGGAAGAAGCGCGGGGAAGGCTCAGGTTGAAAAGGCTGTTAAAGACGCAAAAAACGCAGGAATAGAAAATATCAGCCTTGATTTGATGCTCGGAACACCGAAACAAACCCTTGAATCCCTTGACGAAACTTTTGATTTCATTGATAAAATGAAGGTTAGCCATATTTCGGCATATATGCTTAAAATTGAAGAGGGAACAAAGTTTTTTGAAATGCAAAACAGCCTTGAACTTCCAAAGGAAGAAGAGGTTTCAAAAATGTATTTAAAAACAATAAGCGTTTTAGAAGAACTCGGCTTTTTGCAGTACGAAATAAGCAATTTCGCAAAAGAGGGTTTTGAAAGCAGGCATAATCTCAAATACTGGCTTCTTGACGATTATCTCGGCATTGGCAAAAGCGCCCATTCGTTTTGGCACGGAAAAAGATTTTTCACCGATGAAAACTTCAATATTATTCCGGACGGCGAAGGCGGAGGCAGGGAAGAGGTAATTATGCTCGGTCTGAGGCTGAACAGGGGAATAAAAAAAGAACTGATAACAAAAAATTATCAGTCCTTGATTGATATGGGATATATTAAAGACCTCGGCAAAAATATTGCCTTAACTCCCAAAGGAATGCTTGTTTCAAACGCGATTATAAATGAATTGATATAATCAGTAGGGGCGGATATCATCCGCCCGTTAAAGCTCGTTTTCTTCCTGGTATTCCTTTGATTGCTCAACATTTTCTTTTGCAGGAATCGGAACGCCCATTTCGGTTTTCGAATCAGCCTGAACAGTTGGATTCAAAGCCCATTCGGAAAGATTTTCTTCAGTATTTTTGTTTTTCTTTGATTTTTTATTCTTCATATTATCACCCGATAATATTCTTTTCGGATTTTGATTAATTATTCGGGCGATAAATGCAGGAAATTCAAAACCTGAAATTTTTTCAAAAAAACAGTTGACATAAATA
>JAFYFO010000164.1 GCA_017543725.1 Eubacterium sp. | reverse complement strand
GGAGGAAGAGCGCTTAAATTCTATTCATCAATGCGAATTGATGTCAGAAAGAGCGAACAGATTAAGGCTCCGGGCAATGAATTTGTCGGCTCACACACCAAGGTTAAAATTGTTAAAAACAAGGTTGCTCCGCCGTTTAAAACCGCTGAGTTTGATATTATGTACGGAACAGGAATAGACAGAGTCGGCGAAATCTGCGATTTGGCTGTTTCTCTCGGAGTTATCAAAAAGAGCGGTTCATGGTTCTCATACGGAGAGCAAAGATTCCAGGGCAAGGATAAGGTTAAGGAACTTATTAAAAACGACCCCGAATTCGGCGCTGAAATCGAAGAGCAGGTTCTTGCTCTTATGAAGGGCAATGATGCTTCTGCCGAGGCTGGGGCAGATGCTCCTTCCTCAGACGCTTTTGAATCGCCGAAAACTCCCATTACTCAGACAAGAGCGGATGCAAAAGCAAAACTTGATATTATGATTGATGATGAAGACGAATAATGAAGATTTCTCATAAAAACGGAAAAGGAAATAAAATTCATCTTTTTATCGACGGCGAATATCAGATAACAACAAACGCCGATTTCTATGCGGAAAATTATTTTTATGAAAACTCCGAGATAAGCGAAGAAGAATGGCAGGAATTGGTTGAGAAAATCAATTATTCCAAAGCCGTTAACAAATGCTTCGACCTTCTCTCCCGCAGAAGTCATTCCGTTAAAGAACTGCGCGATAAACTTCTTAAGTTCTTCGACAGTCAAACTGCCGATAAGGCTGTTAATCAAATGATTGAATACGGCTATCTGAATGATGAAGAATACGCAAAAGAACTTTTTGATTATCTTTTAAACACAAAAAAATTATCAAAGAGATTTATAGTTCTTGAAATGAATAAACGCGGAATATCAAGCGAAATATACGATAATCTTTTAGCAAGTGCCGATATTGATAATGTCGGCACTGCGTTTGATATTATAACATCAAAATACTTAAACAAACTGAGCGCCGAGGGCGGACGGCAAAAAGTTATTTCAGCAATGGTCAGAAAGGGCTTTTCTTATTCCGATGTCTGCGCAGCGCTTGAGAGACTTGATTATGAGGATTTTTAAAGCAGGAATGATTTCACTCGGATGCCCCAAAAACCAGGTTGACGGTGAAATTCTTCTTTCAAAACTGAAAAACGCAGGATTTGAGATTGTTTCAAATATTGAAGACAGTGATGTTATGATAATTAACACCTGCGGTTTTATTGAAAGCGCAAAGCAGGAAGCGATTGAAACAATTCTTGAAGTTGCCGAGTATAAAAATGCGGGGCTTATCAGCGCCATTGTTGTAACAGGCTGTCTTGCAGAGCGTTATCAGGATGAAATTTTAAAAGAGATGCCCGAGGTTGACGCTGTTATCGGCATTGGTGCAAACAGCGATATAGTTAAGGTTTGCCAGAAGGCGCTTATCGGACTTAAAACAAGCGAATTCCCTAATAAATGTTATCTGCCTTTAAATGATGAAAGACTCGTTTCAACGCCGAAACACTGGGCGTATTTAAAGATTGCCGACGGCTGTGATAACAGATGTTCTTATTGTGCAATTCCGATGATTCGCGGCACATTTCGTTCAAGAAAAATTGAGGATATCGTTGCCGAGGCTGAAAAACTCGCTTCAAACGGCGTTAAGGAACTGATTCTCATAGCGCAGGACACAACGAAATACGGCATTGATATCTATGGTGAATATAAACTTGACTGCCTTCTTAAAGAACTTGTTAAAATAGATAATATCAAGTGGATAAGGCTTTATTACTGCTATCCCGAAAGAATAACCGATTCGCTTATAGATGTTATAGCAAATGAAGAAAAAATTTGCAATTATATTGATATTCCTTTGCAGCACGCGGACGGCGCCGTTCTTAAATCAATGAACAGAGCAGGGGACGGCGAAAAGTATTCGCTTCTCATTGAAAAAATGAGAAGGAAAATTCCCGATTTGGCGCTTCGAACAACTTTTATGGTTGGTTTTCCCGGCGAAACAGACGAGCAGTTCAATAATCTTTGTGACTTTGTTTATAAGATTAAGTTTGATAAAATGGGCAGTTTCACTTTTTCACCCGAAGAAGACACTCCCGCCTTTGAAATGGATAATCAGATTGATGAGGATATCAAACTACGGCGCCAGGAAGTTCTGATGAACGCTCAGTATAACATAACTGAAGATTGCAATAAATCAAAAATCAATAAAACATATAAAGTCATTATTGATGAAGCAGACGGCGACAATTATATCGGAAGAGCATATTTTGATTCTCCCGAAATAGATAGCGGAATAATCATTTCCTCTGAAAAAGAACTTGAAATCGGCGAATTTTATGATATTATAATAACTGATTTTGACGGATATGATTTAAAAGGGAAGTGTTTAAATTGAATTTACCTAATAAAATAACAGTTTTCAGATTTGTATGCGTTCCGTTTTTATTTGCCGCGTCGCTGATTCAGTTCAGATATCACTGGGTTGTTGCGCTGATTATATATTTCGTTGCCTGTATGAGCGATAAGGCGGATGGCATTATTGCAAGAAAAAGAAATCTTGTAACCGATTTCGGAAAACTTATGGACCCGCTTTCCGATAAATCAATCGTTCTGGCGGCGTTTTTGATTCTGATGAATCTCGGATGGCACACAGATATTGTTATAATGATAATGATGGCAAGGGAATTCCTTGTTGCAGGAATGAGAATGGCAGCAGTTAACGAAGGCGAGGTTATTGCCGCAAACGGATTCGGCAAGGCTAAAACCTTTCTTCAGATGTCAACAACCGGTTTGGCGTTTTTATTCCTTGCAATTCTTGAAAAAGACGGCGAAGTTGTTATCTCAACATTGCCGACAACTGCGCCTCACTGGCTTGTTGTTTACTGTTCAATTGCTTTCTGGATAGACGCCGTTGTAACAATGCTCAGCGGTATAAAATACGCAAAAGACGGCTGGCATTTGATTAAAACAAAATAATAGTTGCAAAATTAATATAAATGTATATAATATAAGTAGTTAATATAAAAAATGCAACGAGCAGGAAGAGTAGAGGATTCTGAATATCAAGAGAGCGGATAATTTGCTGTGATATCTGCATATTCAGCCCTTGAAAATGCGCCTGTGAGCATCCCGAAGGAAATGTCGGGACGGCAGCCCCGTTAAAAGCAAGCCACAAGGTTGAGTATAAACAGGAGTGGAACCGCAGTTATTATTGCCTCCGTCGATGAGGCAGAGCAAGACGAATCCAAAACCGGTTTATAATGGCTGATTTGCCTTATCTCTGCGTTAAATATACTCGGAATACAATAGTATTCCTGTGTTATTTGCCTTGACATAAGTCAAATCAGCTCATTATAAACTGCAAAGCATCTGAAATTATTGGAGTTAAGATGAAGTTTGGTATTTGAGGTCGCAGTTTTACTGGCGTAAAGCAAGAACGAAAATGCCAAAATTCGCTTAAATACTGAATTTCAGACGATTTCGGATTCGTCTTACTCTGCCTAATTTCGGCGGAGTTATTTTTTCGAAAGGTTAATTATGAGTTTTATTTCAGATTATAAAGAAGATGTTAAAAGTTTTCTTGAGCACGACCCCGCCGCAAGCAGCGCTTTTCAGGTTGTTATGCTTTATCCGGGTTTCAAGGCTCTGAGAAACCACAGAAAAGCAAATT
>JAFYFO010000163.1 GCA_017543725.1 Eubacterium sp. | reverse complement strand
GCGCTTCGGTTGATTTTTCTGTGCTTGAAAAAGCGTATGAAAAAGTTAATTCCTTCCTGCTTGATTTGAATAATAAAAACGCAATGTATAACATAACTTCAATGCAGAATTTAATAGGTGCAATGAGTGATGAAAACATTGCAGTTTATCTCGGCGCAGATGATTTGAGCGCCTTCACGCCGGAGGATGAAGAAGAGTCAATACGTATTGCAGAGAATATTAACAGCGCTTATTCATCGCTCCAAAGCGTCAGCGGCGCTTGCGATTTATCGGCGTATTTAACTGCGGCAAGGGCAACAACCTATCTTGATAACGACGCCTACACTCCAACCAAAAGCATAGACAGCGCAATAAGAATTGCAAACATTCTTATCAAAACAACGAAACTGAATTATACCGACCCGCTAAGCAGCGAAAACACCTCGGTTATTTCTTCTTTCAAAGAAACCGCCACCCAGCAGAATGTTGACGACGCAACAAGAACTCTTCTTGATTCGCTCTATGTTTCCATTAAAAAATACAATGTTATAACAAGCGGCGCTGTTGAAGACGCAAGTTTCCAGAACGGGACTTCAACAGGCGAAACAAGCCCGTATACCGCAACTTACGGCTCAACCGTTATTGCATATTCGGATATTGAAGACACTGCCTGGTATATGGATTTTTCAAGCGATTCAACTTCAAGAACAAGGCAGTTTCAATCCTGGGGTCCGACTTTCAGGGCAAAGGTTTTTGCAAATCTCAATATATATGCCGAAACCCGAACTTCCGAAACGCCCAATATGGTCAGAATACTCAGGAGTTACAGCAACATTCCGAAAAAATCTTCCATTCAGGCTATGAATTTTGTTAACAGCAGTTTTGTTCTTCCCGAAGCAAAGGCTTGCCCGAACTACACTTTCAGCGGATATATTATCGGCAACGATACAGGAAATGTTCTGAGCGCAGGTGATAAAATCAGCATTTCGGGCGATACGGATATTCAGGCGCTATATACACTCAATGAAGGCGCTGAATGTGCGGTTTACGCTATCGCGCTTGAAGGCGGAGAGGGATTTAATGATTCCGTCGGATATAACGAAAAAATTGAACTTAAAGGCGGAGAGGGCGCATATGCCTGGGTTGAAGAACTCGGCGAGGGAAGATTCAGACCCTTTGCAATCGGATGCAATATTTCTTTCCTTGCAAGCGAAAGCATAAATCTCAGGGCTGTAACAAAGGCGCAGTTTGATGAATTTTCCTTTGTTTTGCCTGCGATTAATATGCGAAAAGAAGGCGCTTTGTGCGAAAACACGAAAGTTATATTCAACGGCCAGATTGTTGACCCGAATGATAAGGTCCGCGAATACGGCGTTCTTATCGCAGTTCTTAAAAACGGATATGAAATGGATTTAAACGATTTGAAAATTGAGGACGCGGGAAAATACGAAAACTATGATATTATCCGTGCAAAATCAACCAGAAAAGTCGGCGAAAATCAGTTTGCCGTCGGAATAAACGGACTTGCAGGAAAGGATTACATCTATAAAGGCTATCTGATTTTTGAAAAAACAAACGGTGAATTTATAACGGTTTACAGCGATTAAAACGCTTAGCAAAAAGCCGATAGTTGGCAGGTGAGTCAACTATCGGTTTTATTTTTAATATTATTAATTATTTTGTTGCATTAATATAAACTGTGTGATAAAATATTATGCGTACAAATTTATTTTTTAATAATTTAGAGGTGCAATTATGGAAAAACTTAAAGTTGGCATCATCGGTGCCGGAAGAATCGGTCAGGTTCACGCAAAATCAATAACATATCATATTCCTCAGGCTGAGATTGTTGCAATTTCCGACATCTTTGTTGACGGAGCAAAGAAAGTTGCTGAGGAACTCGGAATTCCGAACTACTATCAGGATTATCATGAAATACTCAATAATCCCGAAATTCAGGCAGTTCTTATCTGTTCTTCAACAGATACCCATGCTGATATTGCCTGTGAGGCTGCCGAGGCGGGCAAACATATTTTCTGCGAAAAGCCCGTTGATTTAACAATTGCAAAAATCAAAAAGGTTATTGCCGCAGTTGAAAAGGCAGGAGTTAAACTTCAGATTGGTTTCAACAGAAGATACGACCATAACTTTGCATATATCAAAGACCTTGCAAACAAGGGCAAACTCGGCGAACTTCAGACTATTAAAATCACATCGCGCGACCCTGAGCCGCCCCCGGTTAGTTATGTTAAGGTTTCCGGCGGAATCTTCCTTGATATGACAGTTCATGATTTCGATATGGCTCGTTTTATCGGCGGTGAGGTTGAAGAAGTTTATGCAAACGCAACCGTTATGGTTGACCCTGCAATCGGCGAAGCAGGCGATGTTGACACAGCGCTTGTTGCTCTTAAATTCAAGAGCGGCGCAATCGGCGTTATTGATAACTGCCGCAAGGCTTGCTACGGCTACGACCAGAGACTTGAAGTTTTCGGCTCTGCAGGTCAGGCAAGCGCAGCAAACGACACCCCGACCAATGTTTCATATATTAACGAAAACGGCAATGTAACAGATAAACCGCTTTATTTCTTCCTTGAAAGATATATGCAGTCCTTCACAGATGAAATGACAGAGTTTATTGACGCAGTTCTCAACGATAAAGAAACTCAGACAACCGTTAACGACGGTCTTGAAGCGCTCCGCCTCGGACTTGCCGCAAAACTTTCCGTTGCAGAACACAGACCGGTTAAACTTTCGGAAATCGAGAAATAAAATCTCACACAAAAGCCAAATAAGTTGAAAAGGATTATATTATGAACAGAGAAAGATTAACAATGTCACAGGCGCTTGTTAAATTCCTTGATAATCAATATATCGAGGTTGACGGCGTTGAAACTAAATTTGTTTCAGGTATGTTCGGAATTTTCGGCCACGGCTGTGTTGTAGGCGTTGGTCAGGCTCTTGAGCAGGGCGGACATAACCTTAAATTCTACCAGGGAAAGAATGAGCAGAATATGGCTCTTGCCGCTGTTGCATATGCAAAGCAGATGGACAGAAAGGCAATTATTCCCTGCGTTTCATCAATCGGACCCGGCGCAACAAATATGGTAACAGCCTGCGGATGCGCAACTGCAAACAGAATTCCGCTTCTTGTTCTTCCCGGCGATACCTTTGCTTGCCGTCAGCCCGACCCTGTTTTGCAGCAGGCTGAGTTTTTTGATAACTATGGCAGAACAGTAACAGATGCTTTCAAGGGCGTTTGCCATTATTTCGACAGAATTCTTCGCCCCGAACAACTCATGACCGCCTGCATTAACGCAATGCGCGTTTTAACCGACCCTGCGGATACAGGTGCGGTTTGCCTTGCAATGCCTCAGGATGTTGAGGGCGAGGCATACGATTATCCCGAACACTTCCTTCAGAAAAGAGTTTGGCATATCGACAGAAGACCGATTAGCGCTTCCCAACTTGAAAGAGCAGCCGCTCTTATCAAAGAGGCTAAAAAGCCCATTATTGTTTGCGGCGGCGGTGTTCGTTACAGCGGTGCTGAAAAAGAACTCCTTGCTCTTGCAGAAAAATATAATATCCCTGTTTCCGAAACTCAGGCAGGAAAAGGTCTTATCAGCTGGGAGCATCCGCTCAATGTCGGCGGTATCGGTGTAACAGGAGGCAAGGCTGCCAATGTTATAGGCAGAGATGCAGACCTTGTTATCGGTGTCGGAACAAGATTCACCGATTTCACAACCTCATCAAAGTGGCTTTTCAATGAAAACAGAAAAGTTCTCGGAATTAATATCTGCCCGTTTGATGCATATAAGATGGATGCTGAGGCGATTGTTGCCGATGCAAAAGAGGCAGTTTCCGCTCTTATTGATTCACTTGAAGGATATAAAACTGCATACACAAATGAGATTGCCGATGCTAAAGCTGAGTGGGATGGAATTGTTGATGAATTCTATACTAAAGAACTTGAGGGCGGACTCTCTCAGACTCTTGCTCTTGGTATAATCAATGAATTTATGGCTGATGAGGATATCGCTCTCGGCTCAGCAGGTTCACTTCCGGGCGATATGCAGAGATTGTTCAGACCGAAAAACCGCGGAACATACCATATGGAGTACGGTTATTCAAATATGGGCTACGAGGTTAACGGCGCTCTCGGAGCAAAGCTTGCAAATCCCGACGTTGATGTTTATACCTTCTGTGGTGACGGCTCCTTCCTTATGGGCCACAGCGAACTTTATACCGCTCTTCAGGAGGGCT
>JAFYFO010000162.1 GCA_017543725.1 Eubacterium sp. | reverse complement strand
ATATCTACGGCCTTACGGAAATAAGCGGTCCCGGCGTCTCCTTTGAATGTTCCGAGCAGACCGGAATGCACATAAACGAAGACCACTTCTATGCCGAAATAATCGACCCCGATACCCTTGAAGTATTGCCTTACGGCGAGCAGGGCGAGCTTGTTTTCACCTGCCTTGATAAGGAAGCTTTCCCGGTTATCAGATACAGAACAAAAGACATCTGTGTGCTTACAAAAGAAACCTGCTCCTGCGGACGCACATTTATCAAAATGGTAAAACCCAGAGGCAGAAGCGATGATATGCTCATTATAAAGGGCGTAAATGTATTCCCCTCTCAGATTGAAACCGTTCTTATTGATCAGGGATATCAGGCAAACTATCAGATTATTGTAGACAGAGTCAACAATTCGGACACTCTTGACATTAATGTTGAAATGACACAGGAGAAGTTCACAGATAACTTGGGCGAAGTAACTGAAATGGAAAAGAAACTTGTCTCGGCCCTTAAAGCTATGCTGGGAATTTACGCAAAAGTTCATCTCGTTGCGCCCAAAACAATTGCCAGAAGCGAGGGCAAAGCAGTAAGGGTAATTGATAACAGAAAAATATAAGGGGGAAAAGAAAATGACAGAAAAACAGATTTCCGTTTTTTTGGAAAACAGATACGGTCAGCTTCATGAAATTACAGACATACTGGCCAGGGCAAATATCAACCTTAAGGCACTCAACATTGCCGAAACCAGAGATTACGGTATTGTAAGAATCCTGGTTGATGATGTGGCAAAGGCCACCGACGCTCTTATTGCAGACGGATGCGTGGTTTCCGTAAACCCTGTTCAGGTTGTTGCCGTACCTAATGTTGCAGGCGGTCTGAATGTTGTTTTAGGCAAAATTGCCGATGCCAATATAGATATTGAATATATGTATTCAACAGTTGACGGCGACAACGGAAACGCAAAGCTTGTATTCAAAGTAAGTGATGAAGAAAAATTCAAGGAAATACTCGGCTGACAGCAAATTTAATATAAGTGAAAAATCTGCGTAAGTTACTCCTTTCGCAGATTTTTATTTTATCTGTTTTGCAACATTTTTATATAAATCTGACACTTATTAAAGTAAGTTGAAACGGGATTTTCAAGTACAGCAATCCGGGATTCCCCTATGCCATATAATTTTTAATTGACCTTTTTAAAAATATATGTTAAAATAACTACGATTATAATTTTTCGGAGGATAAATTATGAAAAATTTAAAGCGCTTTTTAGCCCTTTTACTTTCGGTTCTGTTTATCGCTTCTTCATTTGCAGTAGCATATGCAGCGACAACTGTTACCGATGAATCCGAACCTAACAACAGTTATACAAGCGCCAACACAATTACCGACCCAGTAAAAGGTGCAGCAGGAACTCTTGAATCCGCTTCCGATGTTGATAACTTTTTGTTCACGGTAGATGAAGCCGGTTTCGTAAAAGTTAATTTCCAGCACGAAGCCAAGGGCGATGATTCAATTTATTTCAAAGTTACGCTTTACACAATGTCTGCCGAAAACAAAGAAAACAAGATTGCTGATTTCTCTGTTAAAGGCAATGCAGCTAAAGTATCTTCAATGGATGTTAAGCTTGAAGGCAAACAGAATTACTATATCAGAGTTCAGGCCGGTGCAAGCTGCGCAGACTTCAAATATACCGTCAGCATTGAAAGCGTTTCAACAAAGTATGCGGTTGAAAGCGAGCCTAATAACAGGGTTTCAATTGCCACGCCTCTTACTGTTAATATGACAAATAAGGTTGGTACAAATCTTTGTTATGGTACAATTACCGAAAAAGTTGCCGGATATCAGAAAGATACAAAAGAAGTCGATATCT
>JAFYFO010000161.1 GCA_017543725.1 Eubacterium sp. | reverse complement strand
TGATTTATCCGAATCAAGATATTGAATGCTCTCTTCCATCGGCATTGTAAACGGATGATGAGCAGCAACCCATTCTCCGCTATCTTCATCAAGCTCAAAGAACGGCATTTCGGTTATCCAGAGATAATTCCACTTGCCTTCGGGAATAATCTGAAGTTCTTTTGCAATAATAAGGCGAAGCGCTCCCATAATGGTCAGTGCTTTTCTTGTTTTATCGGAAACGATGAAAACAACATCGCCTTTTTCAGCGCCGAGTTTTTCGGTAAGCGCCTCGAGTTCGCCCTCTTTGAGGAATTTACCGAAAGAGCAGTTGGGCGCTTCGTCAGCCCAGCGTATGTATGCAAGTCCCTTTGCGCCAATGCCCTTTGCATGCTCGGTTAATTTATCAATCTTCTTTCTTGTGTATGCAAAAGCGGCATTTTTTGCAACGATTGCTTTAACGCTTCCGCCCTCGGCAAGAGCGTTTTTGAAAACAACGAAATCCGTTTTTTCCGCCCAATCAGATATATCCTCAATAAGCATATCAAATCTTGTGTCGGGCTTATCGGAGCCGTATTTATTCATAGCCTCCTCAAAACTCATACGCGGGAATTTTTCGGGGAGTTCAACATCAAGGGTTTGCTTCATAAGAGTTTTTATGAAGCCCTCAGCCATATTCATAATATCACCGAGTTCAACAAAACTCATTTCAAGGTCTATCTGAGTGAACTCTGGCTGGCGGTCCGCTCTTAAATCCTCGTCGCGGAAACAGCGCGCCAGTTGAATATATCTGTCAAACCCTGCAATCATACAGAGTTGCTTATAAATCTGGGGCGACTGAGGAAGGGCATAGAATTTGCCCCTGTGTATTCTTGAGGGAACAACATAGTCCCTTGCACCTTCGGGGGTTGATTTTATCATCATCGGGGTTTCAATCTCGATGAAATCATTATCATAGAAATATTCTCTTGCGATTTTTGCAATCTTGTGGCGCATTAGAATATTTTTTGTTAGTTTTTCGCTTCTCAGATTAAGATAGCGGTATTTAAGAGTTGTTTCGTCGCCGACGCTGTCGCTGTTTTCAATAACGAAGGGAGGCGTTTCCGCTTTTGAAAGAATACGGAAATCCTTAACCATAACTTCAATATCGCCCGTTGGGATATCGGGATTTTTGCTTTCTCTTTCGGCAACAATTCCCGTTGCGGCAACAACATATTCGGGACGAACGCTGTGCGCCTTTTCAAAAATTTCCTTATCGCTTTGCTCGTTGAAGGAAAGTTGAATTATTCCGCTTCTGTCGCGGACATCAACAAATATAAGGTTTCCGAGGTCGCGCTGTCTTTGAACCCAGCCGTAAACCGTTATTTCCTCGCCAACATTGCTCATATTGAATTGAGCGCAGTACGCCGTTCTTTTAAGTGCTTTTAAACTGTCCATTATTTTGCCTCCAGACCGAAGAGAGAATTAAAATCAAACGCTTCTCCGTTTATTTCAAGGTCTTTTAATTCTTCATCCATACTGATGGAATAAAAGCCCGAAACAAAGGTTGTTAAATCAATATCGGCGCTCTCTCCGCTTTTCATATTCTTAAGTTTTGCTTTGCCCTCTTCAACTTCGCTGTCGCCGAGAACAACATTGAATTTTGCGCCGAGTTTATCGGCATATTTCATCTGCGCCCTGAGCGACCTTCCGTTTAAATCATAAACAACCGAAAAGCCCTCTTCGCGCATATCCTTTGCAATTTCAACGGCTTTGAACTGCGCTTTTTCGCCAAGCGCCGCAATGAATAAATCGGGGCGCTGCGCTTCGGGAAATTCGCAGCCCTGCGCTTCCATAACAAGTCCCAACCTTTCAAGACCCATACCAAAACCGAGCGACGGAGTTTTCGCGCCGCCGAGTTCTTCGATAAGGCCATCGTATCTTCCGCCGCCGCAAACCGTTCCCTGAGCGCCTATTGAATCGGCAACAAATTCAAAAACCGTTTTGCTGTAGTAATCAAGTCCGCGAACAATTTTCGGGTTAACGCTGTATTCAATATTCATTGCATCAAGATATTTCTTAACCTTTTCAAAATGCTCTTTGCACTCATCGCAGAGATAATCAAGAACAACGGGAGCGTCTTTTGCGATTTCCCTGCAGGAGGGAACTTTGCAATCAAGAAGGCGCATGGGATTTCTTTCAAGTCTTTCTTTGCAGTTTGAGCAAAGTTCGTCTTCTTTTGAAGCAAAATATTCCCTGAGCGCTTTATGATATTCTTTTCTGCATTCGGGGCATCCGATTGAATTTATTTCAAGATGAATTTCTTTAACTCCGAGTTCATCAAAAATCTGCTTTGCAAGGGAAATAATCTCCGCGTCTGCAATCGGCTCGCTTGCTCCGAAACATTCAACTCCGAACTGATGAAATTCGCGCAGTCTTCCCGCCTGGGGTTTTTCATAACGGTAGCAGGAAGTTAAATAGCAAACCTTTTGCGGAAGCGTTTCGTTGCTCAGTCCGTTTTCAAGGAAGGAGCGCGCCGCGCCCGCAGTTCCCTCGGGGCGAAGAGTTATCGACCTTCCGCCCTTATCGTCGAAAGTATACATCTCTTTCTGAACAACATCCGTTGTGTCGCCGACACCGCGCTGAAAAAGTTCTGTGTGTTCAAAAACGGGGGTTCTGATTTCTTTAAAGCCGCAGTTGTTCGCCGCTGTCAGGCAGGTTGATTCTATGTATTGATTTCTGTGTACTTCACCCGGAAGAACATCTTTTGTTCCTTTAATTGCTTTAGTGATTAACGCCATAAAGTTCTCCTAAAAAGTGTTATAGGGGTGACGAGCATTGCTCATCACCCTTAGTTTTCTTATTTTCTGTTGTAGCGCGGATTAACAATCTCACGCCATTCAAAATCTCCGCGTTCTATTCCTCTTATCAATGCTTCCGCGGTTGCAATATTTGTTGCATACGGAATATTATGAACATCGCAAAGTCTTAATAAATCATTATCGTTTGGTTCGTGGGGCTTTGCGGTTAACGGGTCGCGGAAGAATATCAAAAGGTCTATTTCATTGCATGCAATACGGCTTGCAACCTGCTGTCCTCCGCCCTGGGAACCGCTGAGGAAACAGTTGATTTCAAGCCCTGTTGCCTCTTTAACCAACTTTCCCGTTGTTCCCGTTGCGCATATATCGTGACGGCTGATTATTCCGCAATATGCAATACAAAACTGAACGAGTAATTCTTTTTTAGCATCGTGCGCTATAAGTGCTATATTCATTTTTTCCTCCTTGGAACATTAAGAACATTAAACCATAAATAATTTTATATAGACATATAATAACATATAATTGTCTAATAAATCAAGTTATAATTTTAATTGAGCAAAACTCCCTCTTTTTGCGCCTTCTTTTCATTGGTGTTATGCGAATAATAATAGTCGATAACCGAGGAAGTTATTTCCGCCGTTGATGTTCCCGAACCAGCCATTTCAATTGCGGTTGCAACGCTTATTTCGGGATTTTCATACGGCGCATAGGTTATAAGGAAACCGTTGTTGTGTTTAACGCCATTGAGAATAACCGTTGAAGTTCCCGTTTTGCAGGCAACCTTAACATCAAGTTTGCTGAAAATCAGATTCGGACCGCCGTCCGTTGCAACCAAACGCATACCGCTCTGAACGGTTTTAAGGTTTTTCTTTGATATATCAAGTTTCTGCAAAACATTGATTCCCGTGTCTGAAACAACATCGGTTGCGTTTGAAATGCGGGATTTAACGAAATGCATCTGATATCTTGTTCCGCCGTTTGCGATAGTCGCTGTGTAGTTGCAAAGTTGAAGCGGAGTGAAAAGGTTATCCGATTGACCGATACCTGCCTGAACAGTGTCTCCGGGATTCCATATCATATCGAATTTCTTTCTGTATTCGGGTCCTGCGAGTATTCCCTTTGCTTCGGGAATTTCAACGCCTGTTTTTTCGCCGAGCCCGAACATAGCGCCGTATTGATTCATTTTTTCAATTCCGAGTTTCCTTGCGCAGTTATAAAAGAAAACATTGCAGGAATCCCTGAGCGCGCCTTTAACGGTTTCGCTTCCGTGGGTGTGCATACATCCGAAAGTGTGCCCCGCAACAGTGAGCGCGCCGTTGCAGACGAAAACAGTTCCGCTTGTTATTGCGCCTTCTTCAAGACCTGCAATCGACATCATCGGCTTGAAAGTTGAACCCGGGGCATATGTTCCCATTGCAAAGCGGTTATAAAGCGGAGTTAAGCGCGCTTTTGAAAGTTCGGAATAATGCTCATAGTAATCTTTTAAATCATATTGCGGATAACTTGCCGCCGCAAGAACTTCGCCGTTGTTGCAATCCTCAACAACAACCGCACCCGTTGAAT
>JAFYFO010000160.1 GCA_017543725.1 Eubacterium sp. | reverse complement strand
CCGATTTTTGCAATCGCCGTACCGATTTTATATGTCGCCCTGTAAACCGTATCGCCGGTTGCGGCAACAACCTCGGGCGACCAATCATCAAATATATAAATTCCCTGATTATCATTGGGTTTAACAGGCGTTTCACCGTTATATTTCGGGATTGCGCCCTCTGCAACATCCGTATCCGTTTCAAGAACATCATCGTTTTCGTTGAGCCATGTAACGGTGTACGGAGTGTGAAGTTTAAGCTGTCCGCTAACCAAATCCTTGCCGATAACATAATCGCTGTTATCACTGGTGAATTTGCTTGGGTCGTTATAGTTGGTGTTTGCACTGTTGGTTATAACACCCTCGCCGTTTGAATTTCTGATTCCGATAGAAACTCCTCTTCCGAGAGTTCCCGTTACGCTGATAATTCCGCCGGTCGAAATATTTATGTTGTTGAGTTCATAATCGGGTTTTTCGTTAATCGAATAGTTATCGCTGACGGAAGGCGAGCCTGAAAGATTAACCGTGCCGTCGATTGATATATGTATTCCTCCGCCGTTTCCTGCGCCGTTATGGGATATTTCACCGCCCGAAAGATTAACTGTGTTAGCCTTGTTATCGGAGAGATATATTCCTCCGCCCCAGCCTGTTGCGCGGTTATAAATTATCTTACCGCCGTTGATATTTGCGGTGCCTGAGTTGGATATACCGCCGCCTTTGCTGCCGGTGCTGTTACCTATGATTGTTCCGCCGTTCATTGTCAGCGTTCCGCTGTTTGAAATTCCGCAGCCGTTGACTGAGTCCCCTACCGCGCCTGTTATATATCCTCCGCTGAACGTTGAATAGTCACCTTCAGCGCTGTCGTTAACAGTTGCAAGAGAATTCTCATCAAGGGTGTATTTATGCTCGGCGCTGCCCGAGTCGTTCAATATCAGTTCGGAGCCTGATGGAACGGTTATGATGCTGAAATCCCTGCTGCCTGCAGCGCGGATTCCGAAACCGTTTAAATCAAGCGTATGCGTGCCTGAAGGAACAACGATTGATTCATTAACTTCAACATCTCTCATGATGGTAAGCGTTGAACCCTCGGTCCAATAATCAGACATAACGGCAACCGATAAATCCGGATAGTTTATTGTATTGATTCCGTTGTATATCGCTGCGTCAAACGACGACTCCGCATATGCCGTTAAAACATTGAGCGGACTCAGCATCAATAAAACCGAAAGCATTACACTGATTAATCTTTTTAATTTTTTCATATAACTCCTCCTTCTGTTTTCTTGCCCTGAGTTAATCCAAAAAATAAAATACTGAACTAATTTTATTATTATCACATTTCTCGTCAAATGTCAATTAAATTATATAAAAAAATAGAGTATTTTAAAGTGAAACAAATTGTGTTTGACAAATGTCGCACTTGATATATAATGTTGTTAAACACAAGAATACTTTCGGAGGCAAGAATGGAAAACGAGATTAAACTGCTGCTTGAAGGGGTTAGAAACGGCGATATTTCCGTTGAAAGCGCACTTTTAAAACTTAAAACTCAGCCTTTTGAAGATATTGATTTTGCAAAAATTTATTTTCACAGAAGCACCCCCCAGGGCGCGGGCGAGATAATCTACGGTGAAAGCAAAACCGCCTCTCAGATTGTTTCGATAATTGAAGTTATGCTTAAAAACAGCCAAAGCAGAATTCTTATAACCCGACTTTCGCAGGAAAAGGCAAACGAGATAAAAAAATCGTTTGAGACAGAATACTTTCCCGAAGCAAGAATCGGCGTTATCGGCGGATTTGCAGAGAAAAAAAGCGGCGGCAAAATTCTTATTGCAACGGGCGGAACAAGCGATATTCCCGTTGCTGAAGAAGCGGCAATAACCGCTCTCTTTTTCGGAAACGAAGTTATAAGGCTTTATGATGTCGGCGTTGCGGGAATCCACAGGCTTCTTTACCACTGCGAAGAAATAATGAGCGCTTCGGTTGTTATTGCGATTGCAGGAATGGAGGGCGCGCTTGCAAGTGTTATCGGCGGACTTGCCGACTGCCCCGTTATCGCAGTTCCGACAAGCGTTGGCTACGGCGCTTCTTTTGAAGGTCTTTCCGCGCTTCTTTCAATGCTGAACTCCTGCGCAAGCGGAGTTTCCGTTGTTAATATTGATAACGGCTTCGGCGCAGGATACATAGCAAATATGATAAATAAATAAGGAAGATAAAATGAAAACTTTATATTGTGAATGTTCAATGGGCGCTGCGGGCGATATGCTCAGTGCGTCGCTTCTCGAACTGCTTGAAAACGGCGATGAATTTCTCGAAAAACTCAATAAAATCTTTGCTCCCGATATTGTTTTCAAAAGAGAAATAGTTTCAAAATCAGGCATCTGCGGAACACATCTCAATGTTGTTATCAAAGGCGAAGAAGAGGGCGAAGAACATCACCGCGAACATCATCACGAGCATCATCACCATACGCCTCTTGATATCAGAAACATAGTTTCAAATCTCGATATAAAAGACAAGGTTAAAGAAGATGTTTTATCGGTTTATGATATAATTGCCGCCGCTGAAAGCAAAGTTCACTCAAAGAGCGTTTCGGAAATTCATTTTCACGAAGTCGGCGCGCTCGACGCTGTTGCGGATATAACGGCTTTTTGCCTTCTTCTTGATGAAATCGGCGCAGAAAACATTTATGTTTCACAGATAAACCTCGGAAAAGGCAGGGTTAAATGCGCCCACGGAATTCTTCCCGTTCCCGCTCCCGCAACTGCCGAAATCATAAGCGGACTGGGCGTTTTCAGCGATGAAATAAACGGCGAACTGACAACGCCGACAGGCGCCGCACTGCTTAAAAGATTTGCGAAGCCGTCGCCTTCAATGCCCGTTATCAACATTGAAAAAACAGGCTATGG
>JAFYFO010000159.1 GCA_017543725.1 Eubacterium sp. | reverse complement strand
GACCAAAAACTCGGC
This sequence comes from Eubacterium sp., assembly GCA_017543725.1. Taxonomy (GTDB): domain Bacteria; phylum Bacillota; class Clostridia; order Oscillospirales; family Acutalibacteraceae; genus Eubacterium_R. The sequence continues at coordinate 5,288 of JAFYFO010000159.1, read as the reverse complement.
AACTTCTCAAATTACTATCAGGTTCTTGATTAAAATAAAAGCCTTCCCGTCAGGAAGGCTTTTAATAGTTCTGTGTAAAGAATATGTGTATAGGTTAAAAACGATTATGTGTTATGACCACTTAAAGACCATTTACGAACGGAAAGCCGTAGCAAAAGACAGCGCTAAATGAATAATTGAGTAATAATAAGGATAATAAAAACGGCTGCAAATCTTTATACTCCCAACTGATTTTTTATATTGATATTTAACACTCCGATTTTTAAGTCGGAGTGTTTGCCATTTTAATAATTATTTGTTATAATAAAAATGAAGGTGATTAATTATGAAAAAAACATTGGTTAATTATTATTCAAGAAAAGGTGAAAACTATTTCGGCGGTGCTCTCAAACATATTGATAAGGGCAACACGGAAATAGTTGCCGAATTTATTCGCGATGCTGTCGGCGCAGATTTATTTGAAGTTGAAACCGTTAAGGAATATGATAAATCCTATATGGTTTGCATTGATGAAGCAAAAAAGGAATTGCGCGAAAACGCAAGACCCGCGCTCAAAGAGTATCTAAGCGATATAAGCGAATATGATAATATCGTTGTTGCGGGACCATGCTGGTGGGGAACATATCCCATGGCAATCTTTTCTCAACTTGATAAACTTGATTTGGGCGGAAAAAAGGTTTTCCCCGTTATGACCCATGAGGGAAGCGGACTTGCAAGTTCGGCAAAGGATATTAAAAAATATTGCTCCGATGTCGGAGAAGGACTCGCAATTCAGGGCGCCCTTGCCGAGTCTTCAAAAAGCGCTGTTGAAAAATGGGCAAAACAAAATCTTATGTGATTAAAAACAGCGAAATCTTTTAATAGTTAAAAAATTTTTTGAGGGGTTTTATTTTGAATCAACTGTTTGATAAAAAAGAAAAAAAGGTTGAATATATCGAACTAATTTATGATTTGATTTTCGTTTATATCATAGGAAGAAACAATTCGCTTCTTCACATCATTGAAAACGGCTTTGTTAACCGAACGGCGTTTCTTGCGTATGTTCTCTGCACGCTTGCGGTTGTTCAGATATGGAACTACACAACATTTTATATCAATATGTTTGGCAGGAAGGGAATAAGGGACCATATTTTCTTATTTGTCAATATGTATCTTATGTACTTCATAGGGCAGAGCGTTCAGGAAAGTTTTGAGCGCTATATAACTCAGTTCCATATCGCCTGGGGATTGATTCTTGTTAATATCGCTTTGCAGTATCTTATTGAAATGCGCAATCATAAAGCGGATGTCTGGAATAAAGATATATGCAAAAGAATGTTGCTGCCTTTTCTTTTTGAAGCGGTTTTGGTTTTTATCGGCGGTTTCACGGGGCAAACGGCGGGCGTTATTCTTTCAGCGCTTGCGATTCTTTCGGGAATAGTTCTGACAATGCTCGGCAGAAATAAAAGCCCCGGCGGTCAGGTTGATTTTGCTCATCTGACGGAGAGGGCGATGCTCTATGTTGTTTTCACATTCGGCGAAATGATTATCGCGCTTGCATCATATTTCAACGGCGACGGAAGTTGGGATACGGGAACTGTTTATTTTTCGCTTATGGCATTTTTGCTTGTTGCAGGACTTTTCCTGATATACGGCTATGTTTACGATAATCTTATCGACAGAGAAGGCGACTACGACGGAATGTCATATATGCTCATACATATCTTTATCATTTTTGCCCTGAATAATATAACGGCGTCGCTTGAATTTATGCGTGAAGATGAAATAAATCTGCTTGCAAAAATGCTCTTTATGATTTGTTCGCTGATTGTTTATTTCACTTTTGTCTTTATGCTGAAAGGTCATGCAAAATGCAATTGCAAGCCGACAAATAAACTTTTGCTGACGCTGGGCGTTTCAACAATTCTGTTTATCGTTTTAATGGTTGCTTTCAGGAAAATAATGGCTGTAAATATACTGGTAAGCGTTATTTATGTTTATTCGGTATTTATTGTAATTCACGGATTCTACAGAGGAGTAAAGGAGAAAAACAATGAATAAAAAAGTAGTTCAGACCGCAGGAAGAGAACAACTCGGAGAATTTGCGCCGATGTTTGCTCATCTTAACGACGATGTGCTTTTCGGTGAAGTATGGAACGAAGAAGCGCTTGATATAAAAACAAAATGCATTATAACCGTTGTTTCGCTTATGGCAAGCGGAATAACGGACAGTTCTTTGAAATACCACCTTATGAACGCTAAAAACAACGGCGTTTCAAAAGAGGAGATTGCCGCAATAATAACTCATTGCACAATGTATACGGGCTGGCCGAAGGGCTGGGCGGTTTTCCGCCTTGCAAAAGAGGTCTGGAATGAAGAAAGCGAGGCTGCAACAGCCAAAGAGTGCTTTCAAAACGAATTATTCTTTCCGATTGGAGAGCCAAATCCCTACGGCGAATTTTTCGTTGGACAGAGTTATCTTGCGCCGGTTTCAACCGAGCAGATTCCGATATTCAATGTGACACTTGAACCCGGATGCCGAAATAACTGGCATATCCACCACGCAAAAAGCGGAGGCGGTCAGATGCTTATCTGCGTTGGCGGAAAAGGCTTCTATCAGGAGTGGGGAAAAGAAGCAATTGAAATGAAACCGGGGAATGTTATCAATATTCCTGCCGAGGTTAAACATTGGCACGGCGCCGCAAAAGATTCCTGGTTTGCTCATCTTGCAATTGAAATCAAGGGAGAAGAATCTTCAACCGAGTGGTGCGAAGCAGTTTCGGATGAAGACTATAAAAACATTCAGGAATAATTATGAAGAAATAGATAAAACCTTTTTTCGCAGTTTTTCTTAAAATTCTTGCAATTCTTCTTGCAATAATTATGCTTTGGCTTGTTTTCGGGCGCGTTGCCGATGAATATTCCACAAAGGTTGATAATTCATCCGAAATAGAAGAGGTTATAAGGGAACTCGCCGATTTTCTCAATATTTTGAAGTGCAGTACGGCGTTAAGCCAATGATTTATACCCGCTCCGATATCTATGAAAAATATCTTGATGGAACATTTGATGATTATAAGATGTGGATGTCGAGCCTTTATACTCCGCTGAAATGGAATTATAAGGGCGATTGGTATATCCGGCAGTATCTCAATAGGGGCAAACTTCAGGGTTACACCGGCGGAGAAGAATTTATTGATTTGAATGTTCTGAATGAAGATAATAGCCTGAGCGATTTAACAGTTGAATAAAAACAAAAAAATAAAACCGCTTGAATACTCAGGTATTCAAGCGGTTGATTTTTTATGCCATAAACGAGCGGATAACTGTCTCGCAGTCGTTTGCATCCATAATCTTTGGAACGGGATAACCCGGGTTGCCTTCTTTGAGGGCTCTTTGAACAAGCGTTGCCATATCCTCTTCTTTGATGAAATCAAATTTTTCGGGGATATTCATTGCTGCGTTCATCCTTCTGATTTCAGCAATAAACGCTTTGCCTTTTTCCTCGGTTGACATCTCGCCGTTTGTTATTCCGATAATATCGGCAAGTTTTGCGAGTTGAGGATAGGCAGCGTCGCCGTACCAATCAAGCACATATGGAAGAATAACAGCGTTTGCAAGCCCGTGCGGAGTTCTGTAAAGACCGCCAAGGTTGTGCGCAATAGCGTGAACATATCCGACAAACGCTCTTGTGAAAGCGCATCCTGCAAGATATGAGCCTTTGAGCATATTGCCCCTTGCTTCCAAATCCTTTCCGTCTGCATAAGCCTTTTCCAAATTATCATAGATTAATTTGGTTGCCTCTTCTGCATAACGAATTGTTGATTTTGTGTTGCTCTTGCCGATATAAGCCTCAACTGCGTGAGTTAATGCATCCATACCGGTTGTCGATGTTATGTGCGGCGGCAAACCTACGGTTAAAGCCGGGTCAAGCACCGCATATTTCGGACGAAGACTGATATCGTTGATTGCATTTTTCTCATGAGTTTCGGGGTCGGTTACAACAGCAGCAACAGTTGTTTCCGAACCTGTTCCCGCTGTGGTGGGCACTGCGAAGAACGGCGGAATTTTCTTGAGAACTTTAAGGTAGCCTCGCATATCGCGAACAGACTGGTTGGGCTTAACAACTCTTGCGCCTGCGGCTTTTGCGCAGTCCATTGAAGAACCGCCGCCAAACGCAATAATTCCCTGACAGCCGTTTTCAACATACATATCTTTGCAATCCTCGATATTCGGAATAGTCGGGTTGGGCTGAACACCGTCGTAAACAACATATTCAAGACCGACTTTTTCGAGTTTTGCAAACATGGGGTCAAGAAGATGCAAACCCATAAGTCCTTTATCGGTTACAACAAGCACTTTTGTTATTCCTTTGCTCTTGATGAACTCGGGAAGTCTGAGAATGCTGTCTGCCCCTTCAAGAAGTTCGGGCTCGCTCCAGTCCATAAGACACATGGCAACCTTAAAAACATTTTGATAAATTCTGTACCAAACTTTTTTTAAAGTCCAGAGCATCGCTTTATCTCCTTTCATAAATCTTTCGGGATTCGAACCCCGAATATCTATATTTTACATTAAATCTCTTTTATTTTCAATATGTTTTTGATATAATATTTATATAAAACCTGAAACGGAGTGATAAATATATGTCAAAGCCAATTTGCCTGTTCAACAGCGACTATGCCTACAGAATTCCGAGCATTGTTAAAACCGAAAATGCGCTTGTTGCCGTTTGCAATCTCGGAGCAAGCGAAAATGATTACGGTTTCAAAGCCCTTGTCTGCAAAAGAAGCGAAGACGGCGGCGAAACCTGGAGCGAGCAAAGTATTATTGCCCTGCCTCCTGCAAGGGAAATCAGCGCGGATAAAAACAGCAGTAAATCAGCGTTTTTTATCGACCCCTGTATGGCTGTTGCGGATAATGGAGATATTATTCTTCTTGCAACTTTTTTCCCTGAATCAAAGGGAATAATGGATACAAAATTTCTTGAAAAGAAAACTGCCTTTGCGGGATTCAATTCAAATGTTTATCCGATTATTTATGACAGGGACGGAAATTTCTATACTGTTCTTGAAGACGGCGGCATCATTGATTCGAAAAAATCAAAAACGCCCTATCGCCTCAAAGGGCTCGGCGAATTATATAAAGACGATGAATATTGCGGAAACATCTATTTAAACGGCGCAATGGGCAAATCCGATATTGAGCATAAAACAACTTTCGGCGCGCCTCTCAAATCGCCGAAAAGAAGTTTCGTTTTTATGTTTAAATCCTCCGACGAAGGCAAAACCTGGAGCGAGGGCAAGGAT
>JAFYFO010000158.1 GCA_017543725.1 Eubacterium sp. | reverse complement strand
TAACATCAACAATTCTTTCAAAAGAATATGTTGTTCGTGAAGGAAAACAATTTGTTCCGACAGAACTCGGCGAAGCGGTCACAAATCTTCTCAAGGAAAAACTTCCGAATATCGTTAATGTTAAATATACCTCCAAAATGGAGGACGACCTTGACAGGATTGATTCAGGCGAAAAAGACTATATTGATATGATAAGACTTTATTATAACGATTTCGAAGAACCGCTTGAAAAAGCAAAGAAGGATATGCAGGGCGTTAAGATTAAACTGACCGAAGAGGAAACGGATGTTATCTGCGATAAATGCGGAAGAAATATGGTTGTTAAGGTTGGCAGATTCGGCAAATTCCTTGCATGCCCGGGTTATCCCGAATGTAAAAACACAAAGCCGATTGTTTTCAAAACAAACGCAAAATGCCCCGAATGCGGCGGCGATGTTATAGAAAAGAAAACCAAAAGAGGAACTTCATTCTACGGTTGTTCAAACTATCCCAAGTGCAACTTTATGACATGGGATGTTCCAACCGATGAGGTTTGCGATAATTGCGGAAAATCGCTGTTTAAGAAGAAGGGCGGAGTTTTCTATTGCCCCGATACCGAAAACTGCGGTTTCACAAAATCAGCAAAAAAGAAATAAAAAAGAAAGACAGAAAAATGAAATTCACCGTTGTCGGCGCAGGGCTTGCAGGAGTTGAAGCCGCTTATCAGATTGCAAATGCGGGCTATAAGGTTAATCTTATTGAAATGAAACCCGTCAGGTTTTCGCCTGCTCATAAAAGTGAATATTTTGCCGAACTTGTTTGCTCAAATTCGCTCAAAGCCTCGAGAATCGAAAGCGCGGCGGGTCTTCTTAAAGAAGAAATGCATCTTTTAGGCTCACTGACGGTTGATGTTGCAAGGCAGTGCAGTGTTCCTGCAGGAGGAGCGCTTGCGGTTGACAGGAATGTTTTTTCAAAAATGATAACCGAAATTATCAGGAATCATCCTAATATAACGGTTGAAAACAGAGTTTATGAAAAAATCGAAGTTCTGCCCGAACAAATTCTTGTTATCGCAACGGGTCCGCTGACGGACGGCGCGCTTGCCGAAGAAATAAAAAATCTCTGCGGCGATTATCTCTCGTTTTATGACGCAGCCGCTCCGATTGTTTCAGCCGATTCGGTTGATATGCAAAAGGCGTTTGCGGCTTCGCGCTATGAAAGAGGCGGCGAAGACGACTATATCAACTGCCCCTTCAATAAAGAAGAATACGAAAACTTTATTGAAGAACTTATAAACGCCGAAGGCGCCGTTGTTCACGATTTTGATGTTTACGAGGGTTGTATGCCCATTGAAAAACTTGCAAAAAGGGGCAAGGACGCTCCCCGTTTCGGACCGATGAAGCCCGTCGGGCTTGTTAATCCAAACACCGGGCACAGACCGTGGGCCTGCGTTCAACTCAGGCGCGAAAACAAAAAAGGAACAATGTTCAACATTGTCGGATTTCAGACAAATCTTAAATTCGGCGAACAAAAAAGAGTTTTCTCTTTGATTCCCGGGCTTGAAAACGCTGAGTTTATCAGATACGGCGTTATGCACAGAAATTCCTTTATCAATTCGCCGAAACTTCTCGGCGCTGATTATTCGCTCAAATCAAATCCAGCAATTTTCTTTGCAGGTCAGATAACGGGCGTTGAGGGATATATGGAAAGCGCCGCTTCGGGAATTATGGCAGGATTAAACGCTGTGCGCAGGGCTGAAAACAAAGAGTCCCTTATTCTCAGCAACAAAACAATGATTGGTGCGCTTTCCGATTATATCAGCGATGAAAGCGTTACCGATTTTCAGCCGATGGGGGCTAATTTCGGAATTCTTCCTCCTATCGAGCCGAAAATCAGAGATAAAAAAGAACGCTATGCGGCGCTTGCCGAGCGTTCATTAAACGAACTCAACAGGTTTATAAAATGAAAAATCTTCAGAAAATAATTAACTACAATTTTAAAAATCCTGCGTTGCTCAAAGAAGCGCTGACTCATTCGAGTTATGCAAACGAACAGCCGCAAGAAACTCCGTATAATGAAAGAATGGAATTTCTCGGCGACGCGGTTTTCTCCTTAGTATCAGCGCAGTTTTTATATGAAAAATATCCCGATATGCCCGAGGGAAGACTTTCAAAAATAAGGTCTTCGCTTGTATGCACGCAAAGCCTTTCAAGTTTTGCAAAGGAGATAGGACTTAATAATTATCTCAAAATGGGCAAGGGCGAAACGGCAATGGGCGGCGCATCAAGACCCTCTGTTCTTGAAGACGCATTTGAAGCGCTTATCGCCGCGATTTATCTTGACGGCGGAATTGATGAAGCGAAGAAGTTTATTCTTCATTTTCTTGAAAGAGAAGTTGAAAATCATCATTCAAATTTCAGGGACTATAAATCGCTTTTACAGGAAATTATTCAGCAGAATCCCGATGAAAAACTGAGTTATGCCGTTGTCGGAACAAGCGGACCCGATCATGATAAACGCTTTGAAGTTGAACTTCGGCTCAATTCAAACATTATCGGAAAAGGCGAGGGAACAAGCAAGAAAAACGCCGAACAGCAAGCGGCAAAACAGGCGCTTGAACTTATGGGAGTTCAGTTATGAAAAAGGGAAACATAAGCATTTTCGTTCCCCATCTCGGATGCCCGAAACAATGCTCTTTCTGCAATCAGAAAACAATAACGGGCAAGCAGAACCAGCCGACTCCCGAGGATGTTGAAAAAGCCCTTGAAACCGCTCTCAAACGAAGGGGCTATGAATATGAAATCGCTTTTTTCGGCGGTTCGTTCACAGCGATAGACAGGCAGTATATGATATCCCTGCTTGAAGCGGCTTTTCCGTATATTGAAAACGGCTCCGTTAAGGGAATAAGGATTTCAACCCGTCCCGACTGTATAGACACTGAAACGCTTGATATACTCAAAAAATACGGCGTTTCTTCAATAGAACTCGGCGCTCAGAGTATGGATGATGAAGTTTTGCAGGCAAATCTGAGAGGTCACACCGCAAAAGATGTTGAAAACGCCTCAAAACTCATTAAGGAATACGGTTTTGAACTCGGTCTTCAGATGATGACGGGTTTATATAAAGACACCGATGAAAACGCGATTGAAACGGCAAAAAAGATTATTGCTCTCAAACCTGAAACTGTCAGGATTTATCCAACGGTTGTTTTAAAGGGAACATACCTTGCCGAACTCTATGAAAAAGAAATTTTCAAACCGCAAACAGTTGACGACGCGGCGAATTTATGCACAAAACTTCTTCCGCTTTTTGAAGAAGCGGGCATAAAGGTCATACGACTTGGGCTTCACGCGTCGGACGATATAAAGAAAAACGCCGTTGCAGGCGCATATCACGAATCTTTCGGTGAAATCGTTCAATCAAGGATAATGCTCAATAAAATTCTCAGAAATCCGCCGGGCGGATATGAGATTTTAGTTAATCCGAAGAGCGTTTCAAAACTGAAAGGTCAGCAAAAAAGAAATATCTACTTTCTCATTGAGGAAGGTTATAATATAAAAATAACTCAAACCGATAAGGTTGAAGTTGACGAAATAAAAGTAATTAAAAGGTAGTGTACATATGCTTTTAAGAACACTTGAAATGCAGGGCTTCAAGTCTTTTCCCGATAAAACCGAATTAACTTTCGGAAAGGGAATAACGGCTGTTGTCGGCCCTAACGGCTCGGGAAAGAGCAATATTTCAGACGCTGTTCGCTGGGTTCTCGGCGAAACAAGCACCAAATCGCTCAGAGGTTCCAAAATGGAAGATGTTATCTTCGGCGGAACTTCTTCAAGAAAACCGCTTGGATTTGCCCAGGTTGTTTTAACCCTTGATAACTCTGACGGAGCGCTCAAGGATAAGGGCGAAATCGTAACCGTTTCAAGAAGATACTACAGAAGCGGCGAGAGCGAATATAAAATAGACGGCGAAGCGGTCAGAAGGCGCGATATCCACGAACTCTTTATGGATACGGGTCTCGGCGCGGACGGCTATTCAATGGTCGGTCAGGGAAAAATAGATTCCATTATATCTGCAAAAAATGAAGACCGCCGTGAACTTTTTGAAGAGGCGGCGGGAATATCCCGTTTCCGCCACAAAAGGCGCGACAGCGAAAGAAGACTTGAGCAGGCTCAGGAAAACCTTGTTCGTCTGCTTGATATTCTCGGAGAACTTGAAAGCCGCGTTAAACCGCTTAAAACCCAGAGCGAAAAGGCAAAGAAATTCCTTGAATTCAGCGAGGAAAAGAAAACGCTTGAAATCGGAGTCTGGCTTAACAAAATAAATGCGTTCACCAAAAATCTGCGTGAGCAGGAGCATAAACTCGACTCTGCAAACGCCTCATATGAAGTTTGCGTTTCAACTCTTGAAAAGATTGAAAAAGAAACTCAGGAGATTTTTTCTGCAATCGCAGAGGTTAATATGCTCATTGAGCAAAGCCGTCAGGGAAGCGCCGCTTTTGAAGAAGAAGCGCTTAAAATGGACGGTGAAGCAAAGGTTCTTTTAACAACTCTCAACCACAATAACGAAACAATTGAAAGGCTCAGCGGCGAGATATCTTCAAGCGACGATTGGGGCGCTTCAATTGATGATTCGATTGATGAAAAGAATTCCTTCATTGTTGAGAGCGAAATGAAAATCGCTCAAAAGAGGGAAGAACTCAAAGAGGTTGCAGGCGAGATTGAAAAAGTTCAGAGCGATAATGAGCAAATCAATCATAAAAGCGTTGAACTCAATCAGTTGATAACAAAATTAACTCTTGAAATCTCCGATTGCAAAGTCAGATGTTCTCAGGCAATTTCTTCAATTGAAGAAATCAATTCAAGAATTGAAACAATTGATGAAACGCTTGAAAACTGCGATAAGGATATCAACGACGCCGCCGCGGCAAAGAAAGAGAGCGAGGAAAATCTTGCCTTTCTTAAAGAACGCATTGAAGAATATGAAAACTCAATGGGCGGCTATCAACTCAAACTCAAAACAAAAACGGAAAGAGCGGAAAAACTCCGCTCCGATATAGAAGCGCTTGAAAGAAAACTTTCGGAAAAGCAAAGCAGGGCGAGAATGCTCACCGACCTTGAAAAGAATATGGAGGGCTATTCGGGCGCTGTTAAGGCTGTTATAAAGCAGAGTCAGGCAAAGGCGCTTTCGGGAATTCACGGCGTTTTATCCAAACTTATAAGCGTTCCGAATGAATATTCAAACGCAATTGAAGTTGCTTTGGGCGCAGCAATGCAAAACATTGTTGTTTCATCGGAGAGCGACGCTAAAAGAGCGATTAATTTCCTCAAGCAAAACAGCCTCGGCAGAGCAACTTTCCTGCCGATTAACGCAATCAAACCGAGAAATATTGAAGAAAGCGGGCTTGATGATAATTTCGGATTTATTGATATTGCTTCAAACATTGTTGAATGTGATAATCAGTATAAGGATATTATTTCAAATCTTCTCGGAAGAGTTATTATCGCGGAGGATATCGACTGCGCGATAGGCATTTCAAAGAAATACAGAAATAAATATAAAATCGTAACGCTTGACGGTCAGGTTATGAATCCCGGCGGTTCAATGACGGGCGGAAGCCGTTCAAAAGGCGCGGGCGTTTTATCGCGTGCAAACACTATTGAAGAACTGAACTCGGAGGCAGAAAAAATTGCCGCTGAACTTGATGAAATATCAAAAGTATTCAAAACCGCTATGGAGGAAGCAAACAAAGCGGGCGCAGACCTCCAGGGCGCAGACGCGGATTTGAGAAACGCCAAGGAAGATTATATCCGTGCAGAGGGCGACGATAAACTTCTCGGCGACAGGGTTAATTCCCTTGTTGAGCAGAAAAACGCGCTTCTTGCGGAAAAAGAAAATTCTTCATCAAGAATTAAGGCATATGAAGAGGCAAATGCTTCAGCCGAAAAACAATCGGGTGAAATTCAGTTGAAGATTGACGAGGCGGAAGCGGAACTTTCAAGCATTTCAACAGGTGCGGACGAACTTTCCGCAAAACGCGAAGAGTTCAGAAACAGAGCAAATGATATCAATCTTGAACTTGTTACTCTTGCAAAAGACTGCGAAGCGGCAAAACTTGCGATTGAAGAACTTGAACTCAGGAAAAACACCCAGTCGGACAGAGTTCAGACCATAAGCGTTGAGATTGAAGAGATTAAAAAGAGAAATGAATCTCTCAGCCTTTCAATTGCCGATATAGAAAACCGCGCAAAAGAGTTGAGGGATAAGGCGAAAAACAGCGATGAAGGAATAAAAGACCTTATTTCAAAGCGCGACGAACTTGAAAAGAGAAGCGGCGCTCTGCGCGATGAAGAGAAAAAGGGTATGGGCGATAAAGAGAGCATATCCGCTGAACTTGTCAGAATTGAAGAGCGCAAAAACGCAATGACAAGGGAATATGACGAACTCAACGATATGCTCTTTGAGCAGTATGAATTAACAAAGGTTGAGGCGCAGAATCTCGGCATTGTTATTGAGGATATGACAGCGGCAAAGAGAAGACTGACCGATATCAAGGCTTCAATCAGAGCGCTCGGCTCGGTCAATGTCGGCGCGATTGAGGAATATAAGGAAGTTTCCGAAAGATATGAATTCCTCAAAGAGCAGATAAGCGATGTTGAAAAGGCAAAATCCGAACTTCTTAACATAATTCAGGATTTAACATCTTCAATGAGCGAGAAGTTTATGGAGAGTTTCAAAAAAATCAACGAAGCGTTTAAACTTTCGTTTTCCGACTTCTTCGGCGGAGGAAGGGGCGAGATAATTCTTGAAAATCCCGATGACTGCCTTGAATCGCCGATTGAAATTAAGATTCAGCCACCCGGAAAATCCGTTCAGAATATCAATCTTTTCTCAGGCGGTGAAAAGTCGCTTGCCGCAATGGCTCTTTTGTTCAGCGTTTTAAAAGTAACTCCGTCACCGTTTTGTATCTATGACGAGGTTGAAGCGGCGCTTGATGATGTTAACGTTGAAAGATTTGCCAAATATATGAGAAAAATGACGGACAGAACTCAGTTTATTTCAATAACCCACAGACGAGGAACAATGGAAGAAGCGGATGTTCTTTACGGCGTTACAATGCAGGAAAAGGGAGTTTCAAAACTTCTTGAACTGCAAAGCGCGGAACTCGCGGAAAAAATGGGCTTAGAATAAGTGGTTAGTGGTCAGTGTCCAGTGGTCAGTGTTTGGCGGGCGCGGCCCGCACCCGAATATAAAGGAGTAGAAAATTGGGACTTTTTGATAAATTCAGGAAGGGTTTGAAGAAAACCCGTGATGAAGGAATAACCGCTCAGATGGACGAGGTTATTCAGTCTTATGAAAAAATAACTGACGACCTTTTTGACGAACTTGAAGAAGTTCTGATAATGGGTGATGTCGGAATGCCGACTGCAGAGAGGGTTATAAAAGACCTCAAAGCAAAAATTGAAAATGATAACATAACTTCCGTTTCTCAGGTCAGAGAAACAATGAAAGATATCGTTGCAGGTGTTGTCTGGGGCGGTTCTTATCTTAAAATAAGAACAAAACCCTCCGTTATTCTTGTTATCGGAGTTAACGGAGTCGGCAAAACAACAACTATCGGAAAACTTGCTCTTCGCCTTAAAAATATGGGCAGAAGCGTTATTCTCGGCGCTGCGGACACTTTCAGGGCTGCGGCAATCGAACAACTCCAGGTCTGGGCGGACAGAGCGGATGTTCCGCTTATCAAACATTCAGAGGGAAGCGACCCTGCCGCTGTTGTTTATGATACCATTCAGGCAGGCAAGGCAAGGGGCAGCGATGTTATTATTATCGACACCGCAGGAAGACTTCACAATAAGAAAAACCTTATGGATGAACTTAATAAAATCAGCCGTGTTATAGACAGGGAACTTCCCGATTGCTCAAGAGAAACCCTGCTTGTGCTTGATGCAACAACGGGTCAGAACGCTGTTAATCAGGCTAAGGATTTCAAGGAAGCGGCAGGCATAACAGGAATTATTCTCACAAAACTTGACGGAACCGCAAGGGGCGGAGTTGTTCTTGCGATAAATAACGAACTCGATGTTCCTGTTAAATTCGTCGGAGTCGGAGAGCAGATAGACGATTTGCAGCCCTTTGACGCAGACGCCTTCGCTTCGGCACTCTTTGATATGAAACCAACCCACGAGGACGATGAAACATTAGAGAATTTTGTAACAGGAATTGAAGAATAAAATTAAGAGTTAAGAATTAAGAATTAAGAATTTCGGGGCTGCGCCGCAATTATAATAGCCAACCGCAGGTTCCTCAATTCGTCATTCGTCATTCGTAATTCGTAATTTTTCTTGGAGCGAATTTATGGATTTTATTTTAGCGTCAAATAATAAGAAAAAACTTGTTGAAATGCAGAGGATTCTTTCCCCTCTC
>JAFYFO010000157.1 GCA_017543725.1 Eubacterium sp. | reverse complement strand
TTTCACCGTTTCGCTTTGCTTTAGGCATTATTCTTCAGGCTGTGCCTCCTGAGGAGCAGCCTCTTCAGCAGGGATTTCAACCTCTGCAACAGGCTCTGCCTCAACGGGAGCAGGTTCCTCAACAGGTGCCGGAGCAGGTTCTGCAACAGGTGCAGGTTCTTCAACAGGAACGGGCTCTTCAACAGGAACAGGCTCTGCAACGGGTGCAGGCTGAGCAACCTGATTATATGTGAAATTCTGAACAGGAGCAGCCTGCTGAACGGGCTGATTGAAGTTTGGCTGAAGATTCTGAGCGTTTTCATAAGCCATATTCATCTTTTCTCTCTCTGTTAAGAAATCCGCTTCGCTCATTGTTCCGAGTTGGAATGCTCTGAGTTTGAAGTTTTCATAGTAAAGAGCCTTTGTTGTGTAAACATAAGGAGCAACATAAATTCCAACAAGACCAAAGGTTATCGCTGTTAAGAATCCCCATCCGATAAAACTGAGGTCAAGAACAAAGAGTTCGCCCTTATGACCGTCGGTCATCTTCTTGCTGATTGCAATTGCCTCTTTCCAGGAAAGTTCGGGTCTTTCAGCCATAATGAATGAGGTGAAATAAACCTTATAAGAGTAAACAATTCCGGGAATGATGAAAAGCAATGACCAAAGTGCAGTAAATATGCTCTGAAGAAGGTTGAGAAGGAATTTATTCCAATAGTTTTTATCAAAAGTTTTTTGGAAAACATATCCGAATTCTTCCGCCCAGTCCATATTCTTGCCTTTGATAAGGGAATAGAAAACTCCTGCGAGAGTTATTGCAAGGGGAGCAAGGAAAAGTCCGATAATACTTGCAAAGCCCGAAATAGTTGATGCAACTCTTGCAACGGGGCTGAGCGCTCTTTCTTCTCTTTCAGCCTGTTCTTCAATGTCGTTTGCAAATTCGCCGAAATCAAAACTCTCAATGTCGCCCTCTTCGGTGAATTCATCAAAATCATATTCGTCAATGCTGTTTTCAAGGTCGCCTGAATCACTGTATGTTGTGCCGGCGTTATTCATATTGTTTGTTGCGCTGTTTGCACTTGAAAACAGCACTCCGCCTCCTGTTAAAAGAGTTACAACGGCAATTATAATGAAAAGTTTGAAAACATTGCCTTTTATCAACTCTTTAGCCTGTGATTTGATAAGTGATCTGTCGAGATTCATAAATAAGCCTCCTTAAAATTCTAATTTTTTATCAATGAATGATTCAAGTTCGTCAATTGGCAATCGAACCTGCTCCATTGTATCCCTGTCGCGAACGGTTACGCAGTTGTCTTCAAGAGAATCAAAATCGAAAGTTATGCAAAACGGAGTTCCGATTTCGTCCTGACGGCGGTATCTCTTGCCGATTGAGCCTGCGTCATCGTAATCAACATTGTATTTCTTTGAAAGTTTATCAAAAACTTTCTCAGCATCTTCATTGAGTTTCTTTGAAAGCGGAAGAACCGCCGCTTTAAAGGGCGCAAGAACCGGATGAAAATGCATAACAACTCTTGTATCGTTCTTTTCAGCGTCCAAAACTTCCTCATCATATGCCTCGCACAAAACTGCAAGGAAGAGTCTTTCAACGCCGAGGGAAGGCTCGATAACATAGGGAATATATTTGCTGTTTGTTGCCTGGTCGAAATATTCAAGGGTTTTGCCCGAAGTATTGATATGCTGAGTTAAATCATAATCGGTTCTGTCGGCAATGCCCCAGAGTTCGCCCCAGCCGAAGGGGAAGAGATATTCAAAGTCGGTTGTTGCCTTTGAATAGAAGGAAAGTTCCTCGGGGTCGTGGTCGCGCAGTCTTAAATTCTTTTCGCTGATACCGAGAGAATAAAGCCAATCGCGGCAGAAGCCTCTCCAATAGGAGAACCATTCAAGGTCCGTTCCGGGCTCGCAGAAGAATTCAAGTTCCATCTGCTCAAATTCACGAACGCGGAAGATGAACTTTCCGGGAGTTATCTCGTTTCTGAAAGATTTACCAATCTGAGCAACGCCGAAGGGAATTTTCTTTCTCGTTGTTCTCTGAATATTCGCAAAGTTAACGAAAATACCCTGAGCGGTTTCGGGACGGAGATAGATTTCATCCTTTGTGTCTTCCGTAACGCCCTGGAAGGTTTTAAACATAAGATTGAACTGACGGATATCAGTGAAATCGTGAGCGCCGCAGGACGGACAGGGAATATTCTTCTCCTTGATATAATTGCTCATTTCCTCGTTGCTCCAGCCGGCAACATTCGTTCCGTCGAAATTCTCGATTAAATCATCGGCTCTGTGACGGGTTTTGCACTGGCAGCAATCCATAAGCGGGTCGGAAAATCCTCCGAGGTGACCCGAAGCAATCCAGGTTTGCGGATTCATAAGAATCGCGCTGTCAAGTCCAACATTGAGTTTGTTTTCCTGAATAAATTTCTTTCTCCATGCTGCCTTGATATTTGTTTTAAGTTCAACGCCGAGCGGACCGTAGTCCCAGGTGTTTGCAAGACCGCCGTATATTTCGCTGCCGGGATAAACAAATCCCCTGCCCTTGCAAAGCGCCACTATCGCATCGAGCGTTTTCTTTTCATTATCCATTGATATAGACCTCCATAGTTTTATGGAAATATTATACTATTAAAATAAAAATTAGTCAATATAAATAGAGGCGCCGAAGCGCCTCTGTTTATTTTTTGTTTCTGATTACGCTTGTTGCCTTCATACAGCAGCCAATCATATCACTGATACCTTCCGTGCTTGCTTCAAAATCATATGCCGCGTCGGGACAAACGCCGATTGATGATGCGGTTTCGGCGGAATCAATATTTGCGCCGAAGAAGAGGAACTCCCAGTTATACTTGCTCTGCTGATGCTCAATCATTTCTTTAACCTTGCTTTGAGTAAACTCACGGCTGGCGTTTTCATAACCATCGGTTGTTATGATGAATATAACCTTTTCGGGGCGCTCGCTTTCGGGCGTTGAGGCAAGCCTTCTTCCAACATCAATAATTGTTTTGCCCAGCGCGTCATAAAGCGCCGTCATACCGCGGACGAAGTATTTTTCGTGGTCGAGAAACGCCTCGTCAACTGAAACGCCGTTGAAGAGAAGTTCATACTTATCGTCAAACAGCACGGTTGTTATTTTTGTTTCACCGTCGAATGACTTTTGCTCTCTGAGATAGGCGTTATAAGCGCCGATTGTGTCACCCGTTAAATGCCCCATTGAGCCCGAGCGGTCAAGCACATAAATAATCTCCGTTAATCCTTTTTTCATTTTAATCATCCTTCCTTTTTTGAAATATTGATTGTTTTTTTCTTCTGTGATACAATAATATCAACTTCGGGAAAGGATTTGGTCTCTTTCAATGCGACATTTTTCAAAACATTTTAATAACGATTTTTATGAGGATTTAAAACAATATATACTATCCTTTAATGAAATGACTTCAAAGGAGCATACTCAGGCTGTTGAGGACGCCTTTGAAGCGATTGACGATATTTATGATGAAACCGTTTCCTTCACCCTTCCTGCGCCTGCGGCTTCCGAAGCCCGGTCAAAAACAGCAGGAACAGCCTTATTCATCTCTGAAAAAGAGCCGTCCTTTTGCGAAAAACTCTTTAGTATAATTGACGCAAAGGGTTTGAAAGACAGCGCGGTTTATAAAAAGGCGGATATAGACAGAAGGCTGTTTTCAAAAATCAGAAGCGATAACGATTATCATCCCGCAAAAAACACTGCAATAAGGCTCTGCCTTGCGCTTGAACTTGATATCGCGCAAACCGAAAGACTTCTTGAAAGCGCGGGCTACTGCCTTTCGCTGAGTTCAACGGAAGACCTTGTTATAAGATACTGCATTGAGCATAAAATATTCAGAATAATTGAAGTCAATGAGGCAATTGATTACTTTTCAGGAAAAACTATTTAAAAAGTTTTTCCTTTTTTTATTGACAAAATGAAAAATGTATGCTATATTGCAAGTGTATTAATCGTATTAATACACTTAAACGAAAGGAGCGGTTATATGATTTCAGTGAATTTCCGCGATTCACGGCCGCTGTACGAGCAGATTAAGGAGAGCATAATCAAACTGATTATGACGAAATCGCTGCAGGAAAATGAAAGGCTCCCCTCTGTTCGTGAACTTGCGGTTGAACTTGCGATAAACTCAAACACAATCCAGCGCGCCTACCGTGAACTTGAAAACGAAGGATATATTTATAAGATATCCGGAAAAGGAACTTTTGTTTCTCCGCAGGAGAATTTCAAGCCAAATACGGAGGAACTCTTCAAGAGTTTCAAAGAAGCGGCTTCAAAACTGATTTTTGCAGGCGAAAGCTCAAAGGCGCTCAAAGAAGCGATTGATAAAATTGAAAAGGAGGTTTTGCAGGATGATTGAAGTTAAAAACATTGTTAAAACATTCGGCGATTTCAATGCGCTCGACGGAGTTAATATGCATATTCAAAACGGCAGCATATACGGTCTTGTCGGTCCAAACGGCGCAGGCAAAACAACTCTTATGAACACGCTTTGCGGAATATATAAAGCCGCAGGCGGCGAAATAACGGTTGACGGCGAGGCGGTTTATGAAAACAATGATGTTAAAAAGCGCATTGTTTATATCTCCGATGATGTTTTCTATTTCCACAACTCAACAACAAAGAGTTTAAAGGATTTATACAAAGGAATATACAGCGATTTTGATGAAAATAAATTTCAGGAATACGCAAAATATTTTCCGAATATTAATCAGGATATGAATATCCGCCGTTTATCAAAGGGAATGAAAAAGCAGGTTGCTTTCTGGATTGCAATTTGCTGCAGCCCCGAAATTCTTGTTCTTGACGAGCCCGTTGACGGACTTGACCCGATGATGCGCCACCAGATATGGAGGCTTATTATAAACGAAGTTTCCGAAAGGGAAATGACAGTTTTAATCTCCTCCCACAATCTGAGAGAACTTGAGGATGTTTGCGACACGGTCGGCATTATGAACAAGGGAAAAGTTTTCCTTGAATCCTCCCTTGACGACCTTAAAACAAACCTTTCAAAAATTCAACTTTCCTTTGCAGAGGAAATAAACACCGCCGATATCGGAATAAAAATCCTTAAAGAAAAGAAAACAGGCAGGGTTTATGAACTGATTGTCAGCGGCGATAAAACGGAAGTTATAAACAAAATCAATGAATTCAATCCTTTATTTGTTGAGGCGCTGCCCTTGACTCTTGAGGAAATATTTATCTATGAAATGGGGGAAGTTGACAATGAAATCAAACAAATCCTTATTTAACACTGCCCTGTTTAAATCAAATATCAAAAGATTTCTTCCGTTTTCAATATTATTATTAATCGTTGAATTGGTAATTCATCCCCTCGTTATTTATATGAATTATAATGCAAGGGATAAAATTGATTTCGACACCCTGTCGATACTTGGAATAATCTCTGATATTTTTGTTTTCGGATTTGCGGGAGTTTTTGCAATTCTTGTTTTCGGATATCTTTTTTCCGCAAATAAATGCAATGCGCTCCACGCCTTCCCGATAGGCAGAAAGGCGCTGTTTACAACAAATCTGCTCAGCGCATATGTGCTTTTGATTGCACCGCAGTTAATCGGATATCTTTTGGCGCTTCCCGGAATCCTTATGTTTACGGCAGAAAAAAGCGCCGTTTCTGCAGCGGTTTTAATACAGTTTGCCTCGATTTTCCTGTTTTCGTTTATAGTTCTTTCAATTGCAGTTCTTTCAATGATGCTTTCGGGAAATGCGTTTTCAGGAGCAATAATCTATATGATTCTCAATTTTCTCTACTCCGCAATTGTTGTTATACTCAGTTATTCAACTTCAATTTTCGGAACGGGTCTTTCTAAGGAAATATTCATCACTAAAAGCCATTTTGCTTTATCACCGGTTGTTAACATTATCTTAAATCTGCTTAATTATGATTTAACGGAAAAGTTCGTTGCTCCCGGTTTCTTTAAAGCAATAATCATTTATTTTGCAGTGAGCGTTATTATCTGCGTTTTTGCGTATCTGATTTATAAACGCAGGGAACTTGAGGTTGCAGGAGAAATGGCAGCCTTTGAAATTGAACTTCCGTTCATCCGCGTTATTGTTTCAATAATCGGAGGATTTGTTGTTTCGCTGTTCATCGGCTCAATGCTTTCATTCGGAAAGTTCGGTTTCCTTGCACTGTATATTATTTTCTCCTTCATAATCTATTTTGCAACCCAGATGGTTCTGAAAAAGAAGTTCAACATCTTTTCGGTGAAACTTATTATCAGATGGGTTATCTGCTGCGCTCTCAGCGTTGGAATTGCTTTTGCGCTTGCGTCTTATGAAACAAATTATATTCCAAAAACAAAAGATATTGAAAGTTCAAAAATCAATATTTCATACAGCATTGAAAGCAAGGACGAGGAAAATATCAAACTTGTTTGTGCCCTTCAGAAAGAACTTATTGAATACGCAAAAAAGGATGGGGCAAATCAATTCACGCCGTTTGAAAGCATTGATGAAAGAGTTGATTGGGAAAAATATCAATCTGTTGAATTAACATATACCCTTAAAAACGGAAAAAAGGTTAATAGGGTATATGAATACTGCCTCGGCGATAAAAAAATCGACTCCCTGATTGAAGCAATCGAAACAAAAAATGATTATCAAAATATCTTTGAATATCTTGATAACAACGGCGTTAAATATGATATAACCAATATCAGCATAACAGATTATTCAAACGACGGTTTCACAACCGGAATTGATAAAAAGGATTTTGAAGTTTTCACTAAACTCTGCCGTGAGGATGTTGAAAAACTCACTGAGAATTATAGCACGGTTAATAAATTAATAAACGGCAATGGCGAGTATAATTCGGATGACACGGCGTTTGAAATCTGGTTTGAATGTCGCGTTTCAAAGAGTGATATTGAAACACTGAAAATGATTGAAATAAATGAGAGCAGTCAGTTTGCGGAAGGTTATTTCAATCTTTACGATATGAAAAACGGCAAGGATTATGAACTCAGCATTTATATAACCGAACTCCCGAAGGATTCAAAAGTTCTCAATTTTGTTAAGGATTACGAATCTTCCCTATAAAAAGCAAAACGCTCTCCCGCACAAAACGGGAGAGCATTTATTTTTTGCTTGAGCGAGAAACCAATAACTCGCAACGCGCAACGCGCAACACGAAACGCGAAACGCGAAACTATTTTATTTCCTTAACTTCTTCAAACGCCTTAACAACCTTTTCATCGGGAGCCGCTGTGAAAAGTGAAATCAGAATGTTAACAACAAGGCCAACGATGAATGCGGGAAGAAGTTCATATATATCAAGAATTCCGCCCATGGGTCTGACAGCAAATTTCCAGATGAAAATCATTGCGCCGCCTGCAAACATTCCTGCCATTGCGCCGTATTTATTTGAGCGCTTCCAGAAGAGAGCAAGAAGCATTGTCGGTCCGAAGGCTGCGCCGAAGCCCGCCCATGCGAAAGATACGATTTTGAAAACATTTGAATTCGAATCCCACGCAAGAATAACTCCGATAACCGAGATAACAATAAGCGTCGCCCTTGCAACAACCATCTGAGCGGTTTCGTTCAGTTTGAGTTTGAAAAGTCCGCCGAGGATGTTTTCGCTCATTGATGACGAAGCGGCAAGAAGTTGGCTGTCCGCTGTTGACATTGTGCTTGCAAGAATACCTGCAAGAATGATTCCTGCGATAAGAGCGAAGATAAAGCCCCTTGTTGAAAGAAGATTTGCAATCTGAACAATGATTGTTTCGCTGTCTGCAAGCGCCTCAAAGCCGTTGCCCGGATTTGCAACCATACCAAGACCGACAACGCCGATTAAAACTGCAACAGCCATTGAAATAACAACCCAGATTGTTGCAACTCTTCTTGAAAGTTTGATTTTATGCGGGTCTTCAATCGCCATAAATCTGAGAAGGATATGGGGCATACCGAAGTAGCCGAGACCCCATGCAAGAGTTGAGAAAATAGTCAGCGCGGTATAATTTCCCGCAGCGTTTGTTTCTGGGTTATATGATTTAAACATATCAAGATAGCCGTCAAAACTCTTTGCGTTTTCGGCAATGGCATTAATACCGCCCGCCTGAGAAACGCCGAAGCAAAGAACGATAACGAGCGCAACGCTCATAATAATTGACTGAATGAAGTCCGTTGTTGAAGCGGCGTTGAAACCTCCGAGCGAGGTGTAGCCGACAATAACGATTGCCGAAACAACCATTGCAATATGATAATCAATGCCGAAAAGAGTTCCGAAAAGTTTTCCGCAAGCCGCAAAGCCCGACGCTGTGTACGGAACAAAGAATACTATTATAACAAGAGCCGCCAAGCCGAGAAGGATATTGCTTTTATCCCTGTATCTCTTTGAAAAGAAATCGGGAACGGTTATAGCGTCTATCCTTGCAGAATAGTTACGAAGCCTTTTTGCAACAATGAGCCAGTTGAAATATGTTCCGACAGCAAGACCGATTGCCGTCCATCCCGCGTCTGCAATACCTGTTAAATACGCAACGCCGGGAAGCCCCATAAGAAGCCAACTGCTCATATCGCTTGCCTCGGCGCTCATCGCCGTAACGAGCGGACCGAGTTTTCTTCCGCCGAGATAGAAATCCCCTACATTCTTTGTTCTTCTTGAATAAATAACTCCTATGATAACAACCACCGCAAGATATGCAACGATTGATATCATAATACCAATTTGTGCCGAAGTCATAAGTATTCCTCCTTTTGTTTTAATATCAGAATGGAACAATTATAGCAGATTTAACACTTTAATGCAATAAAATATTCGTTCTCTTGTAAAAATATTTTGTATAATATGTAAAATTTAAAAATTTTCTTGATTATTTGAGGCAAATAGTATAAAATACTAATTGCTAAAAAATAAACAATAATTAAATTACGGAGGTACAATCCAATGGTAAAAGTTGCTATTAACGGTTTCGGCCGTATCGGACGTCTTGCTTTCCGTCAGATGTTTGAGGCTGAGGGCTATGAAGTTGTTGCAATCAACGATTTAACAGACCCCAAAATGCTCGCTCATCTCCTTAAGTACGACACTGCTCAGAGAGGTTATGCAGGTGTTATCGGTGAAGGTAAACACACTGTTGAGGCTACTGAGAATTCAATCATCGTAGACGGCAAGGAAATCACAATCTACGCTAAACCAAACGCTGCAGAACTTCCCTGGGGCGAACTTGATGTAGATGTTGTTCTTGAATGCACAGGTTTCTATTGCTCAAAAGATAAGGCTCAGGCTCACATTGACGCCGGCGCTAAGAAAGTTGTTATTTCTGCTCCTGCAGGAAACGACCTTCCCACTATCGTTTACAATGTTAACCACGAAAAACTCACAGCAGACGATAAAATCATTTCTGCTGCTTCCTGCACAACAAACTGCCTTGCTCCCATGGCAAAGGCTCTCAACGATTATGCTGAGATTCAGAGCGGTATTATGTGCACAATCCATGCTTACACAGGCGACCAGATGAGTCTTGACGGTCCTCACAGAAAGGGCGACCTCAGAAGAGCAAGAGCAGGCGCTGCAAACATTGTTCCTAACTCAACAGGCGCTGCAAAGGCAATCGGTCTTGTTATTCCCGAACTCAACGGCAAACTTATCGGTGCTGCTCAGAGAGTTCCGACTCCCACAGGTTCAACAACAATCCTCACTGCAGTTGTTAAAGGCTCAGACATCACTGTTGAAGGCATCAACGCTGCTATGAAGGCTGCTTCAAATGAATCCTTTGGCTACAACACAGACCCCATCGTTTCAATGGATATCGTTGGTATGAGATACGGCTCACTCTTTGACGCAACTCAGACAATGGTTCTTCCCATTGGCGACGACAAGTTCGAAGTTCAGGTTGTTTCATGGTATGATAACGAAAATTCATACACCTCACAGATGGTCAGAACAATCAAATACTTCGCAGAACTTGGCTAAACAAAAAAAACAAAGGGCTGTCTCACGGAAGTGAGACAGCCTAATATTTTTGTGCAAAATTTTTATTCACATTC
>JAFYFO010000001.1 GCA_017543725.1 Eubacterium sp. | reverse complement strand
TTGTTGTTTTTCCGTTTGAGCCTGTTATAGCATATATTTTGCAGGAGCAATATTCAAAGAAAACTTCCATTTCGGTTGTTACTTTCTGCCCTCTTTCAATGCACTGCCCAATCCATTCATTCTGAAACGGCAATATTCCGTGAGAACGGAAAACGATATCCATATCGGGAAGAATATCGAGATAGTTTTCGCCGAGTGAAAACTTAACACCGAGTTTTTCAAGTTTTTCGCAAATTTCAGCGCCGATATAATCCTTATCCCTTTTATCGCAGGCGTAAACCTCAACGCCGTGTTTTGCAAGAAATTCGGCGCAGGGTGCATTTGCAACGCCCATTCCGACAAAAGCAATTTTCTTGCCTTTGATTGTTTGAACATATTTTTCTGCCTGTGTCATATTATACCTCCGCTAATGTACCGAAAATGTTCCATCTTTAAAATCTTTCAGATTAAAGTCCTTCATTTTTTCTTCAATTTCATACTGAAACGGCAATCTTTCCTTTGAAATGAATTCATCCTTAATCGGAACATCGCATTTCATAATGAAATTTGCCGTCATCTGCTGACATTTCGTTGGATACCTTCCTGCAAAATAAACCCTTCCCTGAGAAACATCAACGATTGAGGCGGTGAATTTCAGTTGATTCTTTCTTCCCATTGCAGTAACCGCTTTTGAGAGCGAAAGCGCATTTTCATCAACAGATGATGAGAAAAACGCAACAACGCAGTTCCCTTTTCTTCTGAGATTGCTGACCGTTACATCATATATTGCCGAATCAAGGTAGGCTACAACATCATTTTTATCAAGTTCATCAATGCAGACAAGATAGAAGAATTCCTTTGTTTTGAGCGCTCTTGCATCAAAGAGAAGTTCTGAAAGTTCAAGATTTGTTTCATAAGAAAAGCCGTTTTTCTTCAAATCATCGGAAACCGCATTGAAATAAGAATTTATTTCTCTTTCTTCTCTTGCTGTTAAATAGTATCCGTAATCGTTTATTTCGTGTTCAACATCATCAAGAAACTGCTCCGCTTTTGAATATTTCGAATAATAGTATAAAACAAGAATCAGGGAAATTATAACAAGTGCGTCGCAGATATAATTAATTGCGGTATAAATTCCCGGACTTGCCGAAATAAACGGCGCTATGCCGATATAAACAAAGAGGAAGAGCGCAGTTACTATAACAAACGACCTCATTATTCTTTTAAACTGTTTTTGCTTTTTTCTTATTTCTGTCATTTTATCATCTCTTCAAATTCATCTTCGCTGATAACTCTGACTCCGAGAGCGTTTGCCTTATCAAGTTTTGAACCTGCCGCCTCACCTGCAAGAACAAAATCTGTTTTTTTAGAAACGGAAGACGAAGTTTTTCCGCCGAAACTTTCAATGATTTTTGAAGCCTCGCTTCTTTTGAATGAAGTCAGCGTTCCTGTTAAAACAAAGGTTTTTCCTTCAAATCTGTTATCTTCAACAACGGAAAGCGATTCGGTGTTTACTCCTGCTTTTTTAAGTTCGTCAACAAGTTGAAGAGCGCTTTCCTTGCTGAAAAACTCAACAACCGATTTTGCCATAATCGAGCCGAAGCCTTCAATTTCAAGAATATCCTCTTCGCTTGCACTGATAATATTATCAATATTTTTAAAATGACTGCTGAGAAGTTTTGCCGCCTTTTCTCCGATATGGCGGATGCCGAGGGCAAAAATGAGTTTGCCCAAATCGTTTTGCTTTGATTTTTCAACGCTGTTTATAATATTGTTTGCACTCGTTTCCTTGAATCCTTCAAGGGAGGCGATTTTTTCTTTATCAAGATGATAAATATCAAAGGTGTTTTTTATCATTCCTTCATTAACAAAGGTTTCAATGATTGAAGGTCCGAGCCCTTCGATATCCATAGCGTCCCTCGAGCAGAAATGAATAAGGTTTCTGAGAAGTTGAGCAGGACATTCGGGATTTATGCACCTGATTGCCGCTTCACCCTCTTCGCGAACAACCTTTTCTCCGCAGGAAGGGCAGATTTCGGGGAAAACATAGTTTGAAACGCTGTTTTTCTCATTAACGCAGAGAACTTCGGGAATTATATCCCCCGCTTTTCGTACTGTTACAATATCGCCGATATTAACTCCCTTTTCATTAATGAAATCCTGATTATGAAGCGTTGCGCGGGAAACGGTTGTTCCTGCAAGATGAACGCTTTCAAGGACTGCAGTCGGAGTTAAAACGCCCGTTCTTCCAACTGTTATTTCTATATCAATGAGTTTTGTTTGTTTTTCTTCGGGCGGATATTTGAAAGCAACAGCCCACTTTGGAAATTTCGAAGTTGAGCCGAGAATTTCCCTTTTTGAAAAATCATCAACCTTGATAACGGCGCCGTCGATATCAAATTCGAGTTCGCCCCTCTTTTCTCCGATTCCTTCAACACATTCAAAAGCCTTTTCAATGCTGTCTACTCTTTCATAATAAGGAACGGTTTTAAAGCCGAGTTCTCTGAGATAATCAAGGCTCTGCTTGTGGGAATTCAGTTCATATCCCTCAATCTGCTGAATATTGAAAACAAATATATCAAGCCCTCTTGAAGCGGTTACCTTACTGTCTTTCTGCCTGAGAGAGCCTGCGGCGGCGTTTCTCGGGTTTTTAAAGGGCTTTTCACCGTTTAATAGTTGGCGGTCAACAACTCTTTCAAAACTCTTTTTCGGCATATAGACCTCGCCGCGAACTTCAAGATAATCAAGCGCGGTATTGAGTTTTAGCGGAATACTGCGGATAACTCTCAGATTTCCGCTGACATCTTCGCCGACATTCCCGTCGCCCCTTGTTGAGCCTCTGAAAAATTCACCGTTAACATATTCAAGAGAAACGGAAAGTCCGTCTATTTTTGGTTCAACAACATACTGAACATCGCCTGCTCCTTCTTTAACTCTTTTATCAAAATCAAAAATTTCCTCTTTTGAAAAAGCGTCCTGCAGGGATTCCATTCTGACAGTGTGTTCAACGGCGTCAAACGAATTATCCGCTTTTCCGCCGACTCTCTTAGTCGGTGAATCGGCGCTGTCGAACTCTGGATACTGCTCTTCAAGGGATTTCAAATCCCTCATCATCATATCGTATTCAAAGTCCTCAATTTCGGGCGCGTCGTCGTTATAATATCTGTCTGAATGATATCTGAGGGTTGCTCTTAAATCATTAATTTTCTTTTCAATTTCTGTCATATCTTCACCGCTTTAAAAACATCATTGCAACGGGAGGGCGCTGCGCCCTCCCCGATTATTTTCAATAAATGCAAAATTATAATGTGAATTTATGGAATACTTTCTTTCCTTTTTTAACGATAACTCCGTCTTTTAGAAGAGCGCTGCTGACGCTGTGGAAGGCGTTGGATATCTTTTCACCGTTAACGGAAACTCCGCCCTGCTGGATGAGTCTTCTTCCCTCGCCGTTTGATTTGATGAGATTTGCTTTAATCATAAGCGAAAGAACAGTTATTTCATCATTTTCAAGTTCACTTTCATCAATGCTTGTTGTCGGCATATTGGAATCGTCGCCGCCCTGGGAAAAGAGCGCTCTTGCAGACTGCTGAGCCTTGTTTGCCTCGTCTTCTCCGTGAACAAGACTTGTTAATTCAAAAGCAAGAATTTCCTTTGCGCGGTTGAGTTCATTGCCCTCCCACTTTTCCATTTCTCTTATTTCATCAAGAGGAAGGAAGGTGAGCATTTTAATGCATTTGATAACATCGGCATCATCAACATTTCTCCAATACTGATAGAAATCATAGGGGGATGTTTTATCAGCGTCAAGCCAGACTGCATTACCTGCGGTTTTGCCCATTTTTTTACCCTGTGAATCGGTTAAAAGGGTTATCGTCATAGCGTGTGCGTCTTTGCCGAGTTTCTTTCTGATGAGTTCGGTTCCGCCAAGCATATTGCTCCACTGGTCGTCACCTCCGAACTGCATATTGCAGCCG
>JAFYFO010000156.1 GCA_017543725.1 Eubacterium sp. | reverse complement strand
TTCTTTTAATATATCAACTATTTTTTTATCTCCCTGCGCTGAATCCATATCAAGTCCGCAAACTTTAACGTCACCGCAAACAGCGCCTGCAGCAAGAAAAAAAGCCGCCTGCGACCAATCGCCCTCAACAGTATATCGGCAGGATTTAAACTTCTGATTTCCGAAAACTGCATAGCCGTTTTCGGTTTCTTCGATATTTATTCCGAAGTCTTTGAGAACCTTAATCGTCATATCAACATAGGGCTTGCTCTGAAGCGGCGAGGTTAAAACTATCTCGCTTTTGCCGTCAAGCAACGGCAGGGCAAGGAGCAATCCGGTTATATACTGAGAACTGACATCCCCTCTTATCCTGAATATTCCCGATTTGAGTTTACCGCTGATTTCAAGCGGAAGAAAACCTTTGTTTGACTTGCAGCAAACGCCGTGTTCTTCAAGCAGGGAAATATATTCGCCAATCGGTCTTTCGGGAAGCCTTCCGCAGCCGCTAAACGAAACGCTTTTTCCGAGCGCCGCCGCAACGGGAATGATGAATCTCAGCGTTGAGCCCGATTCAAGGCAATTGATTGTTTTATCGCCGTTTTTCAGCGCTTCAAGAGCGCCTTCGGTTGCCTTCATATCGGAAGAATCAATAATGCCCTCAACGCTTCCGCCGCACGAAAGAAACGAGCATATCAGCGCCCTGTGAGCCGCTGACTTTGACGGCGGAATCCTGACTTCCCCTTTCAATATGGAGTTTTCAATTATGGCAATACTCATACTCCGAAAAATCTTTCTATTTCTTTATATTCAATCGGATTGATAAAGCCCTCTCCGATATCTTTTATCATAATGAACTTAATATCTTTGCCCGTTCTTTTCTTATCGGCGTTCATTGAAGAAACAATATCCGAAAGAGAATCATCAACGCCGGTCGGAAGATTATATGTTTTCAAAACTTCTTCAATTCTGCTTTTGCATCCTTTTTTTGTTAATCCGTTTCTTTCGGCGGCTTCGCAAATCAGAAGCATTCCGATTCCAACCGCCGCACCGTGGGATATACCGCTGAAATTATGCAGTTTTTCAATTGCGTGGCCGGCTGTGTGGCCGAAATTCAGGAGCGCTCTTTCGCCGTGCTCCTTCTCATCCCTTTCAACAACGCCTGCTTTAAGGGCAACACATTCATAGATTATATCAATCAAATCTTCTTTAAGATTGTTTTTTGCGATTTTTTCAAAAAGCGAAGCGCTCTTGATACAGCCCATCTTTATCGCTTCCGCCATACCGTCTGAAAAATATCCGGTTGAAAGCGATTTAAGAGTGCAGGGGTCGATTAAAACCAATATCGGCTGATGAAACGCACCGCATAGATTCTTTCCCTGAGGCAAATCAACGGCTGTTTTTCCGCCAACCGAAGAATCAACCTGGGCAAGAAGCGAAGTCGGAATCTGAACAAAATCAATTCCTCTGAGATAGATTGCGGAGGCAAAGCCTGCCATATCGCCGCAAACTCCACCGCCAAGCGCAACAACAAGGTCTTCCCTCGTCATTTCGTTTTCAGCCATAAATTCAACCATTGAAACAACGGTTTTGGTTGTTTTCGACTCTTCACCCGCCTTGAAAACGAACTCAATAATCTCAAATCCGCTTTTTTGAAGCGATTCCTTAACGGTTTTTCCGTAGAGTTTATAAACATTTGTATCGCTTATAACGCAAACTTTTTTCGCAGGTTTTATTTTTTTTATGTATGAACCGCAGTAGGGAAGAATACCCTCTTCAATAAGAATTTCATATCCTTTTCCTGCGTTAACCGAAACTTTTTTCATCATCCGATTTCTTCCTTAATCCTGTTTCCTTCTTCCATAAGTTCTTTAAGCGCGCCTTCGTCTTCATTAACGATATTATATTTGAAACGCATAAGATTTGAAACCAAATCGTCTATCTCGCGAACAAGGGGCTCTTTATTATCAAGGAATAACTGAGTCCACATATCGGCGTTTATTCTTGCAACACGGCTGACATCCCTGTATGAGCCTGCGGAATATCCTGCATGCATAGGAGCAAGGGGCGATAAAACATAGGAGCACGCCAGAACATGGGCAATCTGAGAGGTGAATGCAATCATTTCATCGTGGTGCTCCGGGGTTGTTACAACAGTTCTTGCAAATCCCATATCCTGCGCAAGTCCGACAAGCGCGTCAACCTTATTCCTCGGGGTATTTTCATAAGGAGTGCAGATAAAACTTGCCCTGTCAAAAAGATTATCAAGGCTGTTATCATATCCGCCGACCTCACGCCCTGCCATCGGGTGCGCTCCGATAAAATAGAAATCATAGTCGCCCTGCATATCCCTGCATATTTTTGTTTTAATACCGCAGGAATCGGTTACTATTGAATCTTTTTTAAAACTGTTTTTATGTTCGAGAATAAAAGGAACAATTGCATCGGGATAAAAGTTTATAAATGTTATATCCGCGTTTTTCATCAATTCATCTATATCGCCGCTCTCATCAATAACGCCGTCGCGAAGCGCCTTTTCGGTTACGGACGGAGTTCTGTTCCAGCCAAGAACAGTATGGGAAGTGTTCTTTTTAATTGTTTTTGCAAGGCTTGCACCAATTAAACCGAGACCGCAAATTAAAACATTCATATTTTTTCCTCGAATATCAATATTATATAAAAACTCATTTTTAATAATAATATATAAATTAAAATAAGTCAAATTTATTATATATTTTGTTATAGAATTTTAATCAATTGAATAAAACGGGCAAAAAAAGCCGCTTGCGTTTCAATTGCAAGCGGCTGTTTTTTATTTTACGGTTTGCCTCCGTAATTATACTCATCCGTTGAATGAAGGTCGTCGCTGTTATCAGACGCTGTTAAAATATCAACCTGAGTATACTCATCAACTTTGATTTCCGGTTTTGAATATTCTGCTTTCAACACTTTCGCCTCCTTATATAATTTGCGCTGAATCTGTTACATTATTTGAAT